>NZ_JBQCWL010000001.1:206623-451659 GCF_051957375.1 Neisseria sp. P0017.S009 | reverse complement strand
ATACCTTCAAAGGCAAAGTCGGTTTCACCCTCCAAAAACTTCAAACCGTGTATCGGATTGACCGGACGGCCGGCACCTACTGCACCCTTACAGGACAGACAGGTTTTAGGGGGGAGTCTTTTGCTGAACTTGCCGTTCATATGGAACATATCGCCGGTACGCACGATATAGCGTTTGCGGATTTTAACCGAGGAAGAATGGCGCATCGGCCAGGCCGGTTTGGTGGCAGTACGGCTCTTTACCCCTTTACGGCCCGGAAGGGCGATTTCGTCGCCATAAGTTTTATCCGTCTTACTGGCATTAAAGACAAAAGCAGGTTTGCGGTTGAGGCGTACGTTTTTGGCGACGGTTTTGGCACCGCCGAGGTCGGCAAAGAGCGGGAAGGGGATGGGCGGAACGGAAGGGGGAGCGGGCGGAGGCGGCCAGCAGAAATCGGGTACGGTAAAGACAACGCGGAACTTGCTGCTTTTACGGGCGATTTTATTGACGGCCATGGGGTGCTCCTGTTGTGAATATAGAGGCCGTCTGAAAAGTTGGCTGCAATTAGTTGGGAATCAGACGGCCTTTTAGTTGTTTACGCGAGTGCCGCAAGAGAAGGCGGTATCGGGATAAATTTGTCTTTTGAAATACGGCATGCAACTGCGGCTGCAATTTGTTCTGCCCGTTCATGTCGAGCAATAAACCTGAGTTGACATGCGGAAATTTCCAGCTCTTCTGCAAAAGAAGTTCGGTATGTACAGTCAATGCGACGTTGTTCTACGTCAACGAGTACGGTATCCAATACCATGTCTTTACACAAAGACATATTAGATGCGGTATGGGCATGTACAAATACAGTCTCTACCGGTAGATCGACAGTAAAATACTGATTGGGCGCTTGAAAGGAATGTACCATGCCGGTAAATCCTAGTGTATAGATATGGTTAGGCTTTAGATGAGGCAATTGAAGGGAAGGATGAGCACCGTTCCAATAAGTCATAGAA
Source organism: Neisseria sp. P0017.S009 (assembly GCF_051957375.1). Classification (NCBI taxonomy): domain Bacteria; kingdom Pseudomonadati; phylum Pseudomonadota; class Betaproteobacteria; order Neisseriales; family Neisseriaceae; genus Neisseria; species Neisseria sp. P0017.S009. The sequence goes on along the minus strand of NZ_JBQCWL010000001.1, from coordinate 450,676 downwards.
AAATCTTCCGGCAATAAAGGTGCACGGTTAGCTATCCATTCAGCATCGGCAGTACCTGAATGTCGTGCCCGTTGCGCAAAATAACGGGGCATAAAGCCAAATCCCTCGGGAGCAACATTTTCAGCAGGATCTCGTACTGGATGGCTTGGGTCATAAATCTGGTGAGCCTTTAATATCCGTTTGAACCCATTTTGTTTGAGTTGGGATTTGGGATAATAACCAATACCGACAGGATTTTGCTGATGCCCCTCATGATCGTCTTCAACCGCACCACCGCCAAAGGCAAATTCATAGCGGATAGGCAAGGAGAGAATAGGATCTGGTTCGCTTAGAGACCATCCAGCTATCTCCCTTACCCAGTAGCGCTCGCCAGTAAGAGCCAGACTTTTTTGGTAATCGCCAACACTCACCGCTACAGCAAGTTGCCGAGCGGGAGTGTCATCATGTGCATAGGCGATTGCATTGACCACTAAATCAGTTTTAGGTTTATAAAGGCAGAAGTCGCTTTCAAACTGAGTTGAAGTTTGAGATGGTTCACCGTAAAAAGTATCTGCAAATGTAAGAGGCGTCTGCGTTTGGGCAAACTTAAGTACGGTTTTTCCAGTTACAGGATCGATTTCAAACTCATAACTGACTTTAGCAACTACGACATCATATGTTCGATCTAACTGGTCGATGTTTTTAAATTGCTGCGTATGAAAGCAGGTAAAGTTCTCCAATTCGAACATTTATATACCTTTTCTTCTAGTTGATATCGACTTTTTTACCATCCATATCTACTACATTAGTGCCAACGATCTTAACTTTTTTACTAACGATAGAGATTTTATTTTTATCTATTACAATCATTGAGTTGCCTACTTGAAGGGTAATTTTGCTCCCAGCAGATAAGGTAATTTTATTGCCGGCATTAAGGCCAATATTTAAACCTGCATTAAGTCCCATAACTAGGCCAACGCTATGCATTTCGGCACCAACAACGTTGGTCATCCAACCACCTCCGACGTTTAGCATATAGCCAGCGCCAATGTTGGTCATTTGTCCGATACCAACGTTGCTCATACCATTTAGGCTGACGGTTTCCTGCTTATTGCCACCAATGCTGCTTACCTCGTTGGATACAATGGTTTTGTTACGATTGGCACCAACGGTCAATGCTTGATTTTTGCCGATAGAAACGTTTTGATCCAAGCCTACGGTTAAAGCCTGATTTTTTCCGATGCCAATGTTTTCATCGAGGCCAACAGAATGGGTTCGATTTTTAGCGACAGAAACACTCTGATCTTTACCCACAGAAGTACTTTGGTTTTGGCCAACACTAATGCTTTGGTTTTGGGTAATACTGGAAGTTTCGTTTTGGCCGACTGATTTGGTACGGTTTTGGGTAATTGAGGCAGTTTCGTTTTTTTGAACGGTTTTAGCTCGATCACCTACTACTGTTACAGTTTCATTATTACCAATTGTAGTGGTTCGGTCGTTGTTGACGTTACGGGTTTCATTATTCTTAACAAGTGAGGTCAAGTCTTTCTGTGCCTGGAAGTTGACCATTTCAGACCCAGCAGTATCATTGAACATCAGTTCGTTAAAGTTGGCTAATGGAGAGTTAAAACTTTTACTCTTGATACCGGATTGCTTAGCTGCAGCAGGAAATCCCCATGGTGGCGACATTGCGCTGTTATACAGACGGCCTAATACAATGGGTCGATCAGCATCGCCATTAATAAAATCAACCAGTACTTCTTCGCCAATGCGTGGTGTATTAATAGAGCCATAGCCAGCACCAGCAGAGCCCTGAGTTACTCGTACCCAGTTGGAACTGTTTTCATCCATTTTTCCATAGCGATCCCAGTGGAACTGGACTTTAATATCGCCATATTCATTGGTGTAGACCTCTTCACCTGCAGGTCCTGTTACCGTAGCTGCTTGTGTCCCTAAAACTTTTGGCTTGGGAGTTTTAAGAGGAGGGCGGTATGGATAAGATTTAGGTAATACGCGGAATGAAATTCTAAATTTGCCAATACGGTCTCCAGACGTATAGCCTGCCTCTTCGAAATCATAATCAGCTTTTAAAATAGTATATTCGGTATTAGAAGATGCATGAGGGTGTTTGCTCAGGATAAACGTATAACCTGGAGCAAGTGTCAGTGCAGTGCCTGAGCCAGTAATAATCTTGGTTTGGCTTTTCAAATCTTCACTACGAACCTGACTGTAATTTTGTGCTTCTGCCACATCACTAAAACCTGTGTAGAAGTCATAGTGTTCCATAGATACCGAATTAAAGTCATGAACTGAGTCTGAAGACATCATCGGTACTTTAGCATTTTTATAATTGTATTCTCGAGTAACAAATTGACTAGATTTTAAAGCATCTCGTTCTTCCCAAATATCAATATAGGCGATATTTGGTGCCCCTGGTGCAGTATTTCGAGAGTGGTAGGGGATGTTAGGGGATGAAATAGCTTCTAAAACACCGACATCATCAGTAATAACCAGCTCATGTGAACCGTTACTGTGGGCAAAATAATAGTAGATACCTTCTTGTTCAAATAGGCGGTTTAAGAAATCAAAGCTATTTTCTTGATATTGAACACAAAAGCCTCTTGTTCGATACCCTTTTTGACATTTTATCTGGTATGGGAATCCGAATGGTGCTAAGACTTCATTAGCGATATCTAATACGGACTTATCAACGAAAACCCTGCTGTCTGTATTTTGAGTGAGGTACCACATGAATGGGCGAGTGGTACAAGTATAGGCATGATAACCTTCCTCGTCCTCATCTTCTCCAATATAACCGAAATCGGTAACCAGACCATTTAGGTAACGAGGACTGCTTGCTTCAGTATCAATTTCCAATGTTACAAACTGACCAATAATATCTTTGCCTTGTAAATTTGGGTTTGGGGAGACCAATGTAATATTGAACTCAAACAGATTTGAAACGGATTCTGTTCCAAGCATTTTTTTGAATAATAGTTGTGATCCCAAAGGCGTATGAGCAACGATAGTTCTATTCATTTCGGGAAACTCCTTGTCAATCTTAAACCAATATTCCGGTTAGAAGTATTTTTATCCTATATTTTAAATAGGGATAAAATATGTGGAAGTGATATTTTAGATAATATTATTTACATCTCTATTGAAACTTTTAAATACACTGAAAATTCCGTAATTTACTTAAATTAAATGGATTAAAGGCAGTAGAAGTAGTAAATTCAAGTATAAGATTTTTTCCTTTAATATTGTATTCGACAACAGTGGTATTTCCTGTTTGGCGAATAATTTTACCTTTTTCAATAAGGCGGAAGATTGACCACGGCCCAGTTGAACTAATACCTGCGCTGTTGATTTGGGGAGATGAGATATCTATTTTAGCTAAAGCATTTTCACTCTTGGATGGCCAAGTAAAGGTTACAGGATTTACAGGACCATGGCTGTATACATAGCTCTTACCTGCATATGAAATATTTACACTTTCTAAACTGGTATCAAGAATTAAAACTTTAATTGAAAAGTCGAATGTAGGAGTTTCTGATCCTTTATCAAAATACCCTTGTCGAATGTCTGCTATATCATTTAGCTTTGCAAAACGATCTTTAAACGCATCATTTTTAGCAGTTAAAGTTTCCAGTTTTTCTGAGCGTGCCAATACGGCAGCTTCACCAGTCAAGTTGGTAAATTTACTGTAGATACCATTGGGACCAAATATACTGGTGAAACTCTCTAATGCGACATTGTCCTCCGATCCTTTATCGAAAGGGTATCCTTGTTGATGTATTTCTTGACAACTATTAGTCAATGTGGCCATTTGTTTTTCTAAAGTAGATAAAATTTTTTCATCAACAATTTTGTTAGTGTTTTTCAGAATAATTTCAGAAAAGTTATCTAACATTTGGCGAAAGGGAGGTGGCAGTCTATTTACTTCAGCCTTGTATTTTACGAAAGGATCATCAGGTGGTAAGTCCACTCCTTTTTCTACAGCAACATTAACGGCAACTAAATAAACATATAAATCATTTATAGCTTCTGTAACGTTATTAATAGCTGGAGGTTGATCATTAGTGGTTTCAGTTAATATATGGAAATCTGCAAAAGCATCATCGACTGGAGTTGCTTGTTTTAAAGCAGCTAATTCATTCTTTACATTATTCCCCTCTTCACTCTCTAAGAGTTTCGAGAGTCCCGCTCTATTTAACCAATCAGTAATTTTGCTTCCAGCTTTTTCTGTTATTCGTTTGTCAATAGTTAAAGTCGTATTATCACTAATTCCTTTAATAATATTGACTAAAGGTGAGTTCTTTTCAGATAGCAGCTTAGCAATTTGAGTACTCTCTCGTGATGACTTTGGTGTTACTAATGACAAATCAGATAAATAACTATTCCAAACTTTGATGTAATTACTGAAATAGATTCTTTGGGCATCAGAAAGGACAGATGCCTTGCTTTGACTTAAAGAAGCATAGTCACCTAATACCCAGTTGTCTTCATTAAAAAACTGCTCTGCAGATTTAACCATAGCAGGCAAAACTTTAGTAATGTAGGCTTCTTTGGTATAAATAAAGTTAATAGGTTCTTTCAGAGTTCCACCAGTCTTACGTCGGAATAACAAGTGACTTTGCACTCCACCCATACTTGAAAAGGATACAGGTGTAACTCCTCCCTTTCCAGAGAGAGTAACTGTATTTATGGTATCTTCTAATACCATGGTTGCAATGTCTCTTTGCGCAATTTCCTGTCTACGACGTTCTACTAATTCTTCATCATAGGGAACGCTTGGTGTAATGCTTTGTTTTGAAAGAATCTGATTCAGAGCTTTTTCAACAGATTTTTTTTGTTGGTCACTCATACCTGATGATTCTGTTTTAGACAAATTGGACATTAACCAGTTTTGCATAAAAGCAGCATCAAAATGTTCTTTGTGGAACATCATAAGATAAGCTTTTAATGCATCATAGCTATTAATATTGTTGGAGCCATTAGCTGTGCGTAGAAGTTCATCCAACTTATAGCTGATTAATGGCATTACGTTGTCTTGAAGAATTCTATAATAGGCTGACTCCCCAACATCTTTCATTTGGCTGCCTTGATAAAGGCCAATACGATAGCTGAGCGGAGGGGATAATAAATCTGGAATTTCTTTACTGGTAGTTGTATCTCTAACTTGTTCAGCAAATGTTACAGCCTTAAGTAAATCAGGGCCGTCTGTATATTTTTTTACATCTGAAGCTAAGTCAGTTGCTTTTTTATCAACCTGTTCAAGATATGATTGGTTATTGGAGTAACTATTCAACATCATTGTCAAACATGCGATTACTACAGTTGCAATAGCTCCAATACCTAGCCAATACAAGATTTGTTTTTTGACAAACCAAGATTTATTCTCACCAGCCAAATTTGCCTCGCTTAAAATAACGTCAGCAAATAGTCTATTTAAGAAAAAGCTATGTTCGTTATTCTGAGTAGAGGCCTGGTTTGAATCCAAGTATTTTTTAGATAATTGGAAATCACTTTGCAAACCTTCCAGTATAGGGTTGAGATGTTGTCCTGTTTGAGTTGAGCTTGAAAAATAAACACCTCTCCATGCGATAGGTTGCTCAAATTTTGAAGATTTAGACAGTTCTTTAAATAGGGAAAGTACGGCCTGATTAAGACGCTCGAACTCCTCAGGGAATGCAAAAGCCGCAGCCTTGTCTTCAGTGGATTCTAATTGGTGAACAGTACCCAACATAGAGGAGCGTAATTTATCTACAATATCTGCTAAGGCATTAGAAGCAGTAGCGATAGGGGTTTCCATTCCTTCTGTATTAGATAGAGGAATCCCTAAATATTGATTTCTTTGTTCTTCAGTTAGATGGTTAAAGAATTCATTAAAACCATGCAATAAATCTAATTTGGTTATCATAAGATAAACTGGAAAATGTATACCTAATTTAGTATGCATTTCATGGATTCTTTTACGCAGTTCTACTGAGATTTCTGTTATATTGGTTTTTCCGCCCAATAAATCATCTACGCCTACAGTAACCAATACTCCGTTTATTGGCTGTTTAGGTCGGTAACGTTGTAGCAGCGTTACAAATTCTTCCCAGTCACTAGAATCTTTACTGCTATGATTGTCATGTAAAGATAATCTACCAGCTGTATCGAGAAATACTATTTCATCCGATAGGAACCAATCACAATCTCGTGTACCTGCTAGGCCACTTACAGATGTCCCCAAAGTGCTCTCTAAGGGGAAGTTAAGGCCAGAACGTTTGAGTGCAGTCGTTTTACCAGATCCTGCTGCCCCTAGGACAACATACCATGGCATTTGATAGAGGTATTGACCTTCTTCTAGTCTAGCCAACAAACTGTTTTTAGATTTAGAAAATTTAGCATTCTTTAATACTTTGTCCATTTCAGCAAACTGGCGGCTCATAGAGCTAACATCATTTGCACTTTTTAAAATAGGTTCTTGGGCTGCTCGAATTTCTTTCAATAAAGCAGCGTTTCGTCGGGATTCACGATATTGGCGAAATACAGCTTTAGCCAACCAAATACCAATAATAGTGGCACACACTGCAAAACGAATAGTTTTGCTTACTAAGGGGCGAACTTCACCTATGGAGATTAATGGGCCAATAAACCATACTAATATAATTAGGCCAGTAATACCCAACATCACCCATAAAGAGCGAGAACCTAGAAAATAAATAATTTTTTTCATGTCTATTTTTTCCGTATCAATCTAAAATAGATTATTGTGTGTTTGCACTACCGTTTTGTTAAGGATTGGAGGTATTGTTTTTTATTTCGACTGTGCTACCTAGTTTGGGTCCAGTTTCTGTAGTAAATAATGTAATTTCAACCCTTCGGTTTTTAGCCCTGTTCTCCAAAGTATCGTTTGGTGCTACAGGATCGGTTGAGCCTCGCCCTTCAGAACGGATGCGTGTTCCACCATTTTTAACGTAATTCAATAAAATTTCTTTTACTGCATCTGCCCGAGCCTGTGATAAATGCCAGTTGGATGGAAAATTTAAGCTCTGAATTGGCTGATTGTCAGTGTATCCCGTAACAATAATTTGTCCTTCCACACTATCTAAGGCTTGGCTAACCGCAGCCAAAACAGGATAATATTGGTCTTGAATTTGTGCAGAGCCGGATTCAAATAAGCCATCACCTAAAATAGTAACAGTGCTTCTGTCTTGAAAATCTTCCACAGATACTAATTTTCTAGCAATCTCATTTTCCAATAAAGGCCGTAGTCGGACTGTTTTTTGTGTATCCTGTTGTTTGGTGATTACTGAAGGGAGTTTGAGGCTGTTTACTTTTGTACTGGCTGTATTGAATTTATCTCCTAATGACCATTGCATTGTAAAATAGCCTACACCTAATGCAACAGCTCCTAATACGCCTACTACCCATAAAGGAATAGCAAGCCTGCGTTTCCTTTGAATATTATTTGTAATAATCGGGTTATGTTTAAAAAGATTAGCAGTTTGGTCAGGTCGTTTACTGTGAATTAAGGCAAGTAGGTCCCTTTTAATTTTATCGATCTCAAGCTCCCCATTGTTTAGAACCTGGTACTTACCTTTGTAACCAAATTGTAGGCATAAATACATAAACTCCAATAAATCAATATTCTTATCAGAATCTTGTTTCAAATTTTGAATGATTTCAAAAAAACGTTCTCCACCCCAAGTTTCATCGTAAAAAGATACTAATAAGCTATTCTTTGACCAAGTTTCATCAGCCCAGCCTGCACGGACTGCTAATTCATCTACAAATGTACAAAGACAGTATTTTGCAGCCTGAATGGCATCATATTTAGCTCCATTTTTTTCAGCATTCTCTTCAAAATTATTAATTAAGAGAGAGAATTTATTAATTAGGCTGTCAGTAGATAATTGACTAGTAGTTTGCTGCATAGAGTTAGCCAAGATAAGAACAGGTTTAGCAGCTTCAATTAAAGGGTTATAAACATTTACTGCGTTGTTTGCAGTATTATTCTGGTTATTCATAATGAAATTCCAAATTAAATCAAATTAACTTAAAGACTTAATCGCCCAAAATTCAACATCTAAATTAGGGAAATTACCAGCCAAATGGAAAGCCATACCTGAGGAAGTATCAAACATATCCCATAATTCATGTTTTTTATCTAATTCAAAATAAACATAACCACTATGGTATGGTAATTCTCTTGGTGCCACGGATAACGCATGAACTTTAATTCCAGGTAAATGGTAAGCAACCAATTCCTTAACTTTTTCTACAGTACCTATTTTTACTACACTTGGAATTTTTTGGCGTAAGGCTTCGTTAGGCATATCAGCTTTGATGGCTAGGACAAATGAAGCTTTATCCAGTAAGCTTTGATCAGGAGTTTGGGCGACTCGGGTTGCTTCATCACGCAAATCTAATGGAATTCTAATTGCTCTTTGTTCAAGTACAATAGACAGTGATTTGCGCAAGTTAAAAAATAATTTACCAAAACATGATGCTAGATCATTGTGTTCATAAATAGGAACATCTCCTACCTTGCGTGAAGGAAGGAAAGTCATTAAATCAGCACATAATTTTGATAAGTTGACAAATAATTGTTCTGGATGAGTTTGACGAGCGCCTTCATTTTCATGATGCAAATAAGCCAGATACCGATTGATGGTCTGAAGCATCATAAAGTCCATTACTTCAACAGAACCTCCGGTATTCGGGTCGTTTACAGCGTTAGCTAGACTATTGCTTTTTTGCATTAATAAGCCATATATTTCTGAAATGTAAGCTTTTAGGTGTTGTTGCTTTTGGCTTCCTAGGGAAGGTGGAATATATGATTCGTCTAGAATGATTTCAAAGTCTGCTGAACTGGATCGGATAACTGCAATAGGAAGGGCAGTTTGATTGCTAGTTAAATCATTTTCTAAAATCAATGTAGGATTAAGATCTGCTAGTGTAATTTGGCGACCGTCTAATTCGGAGTTTGTTGTATCTGCAAGGGTTTTCTCAAATGCTTTATATCGGTAAGAGTGAGCAGAATTTTGATTTAGAAAGTCAATCTCATTATTGACAGAGGATGGCAGAGTAATGGCTAAGCAAACTTTGGTATCTTTTATGTTTGCAGGTACTTTTAAGCTTAAATTTTCAAGTTGTTTTTGGGAAAACACAAATATAGAACCATCAGGAAAAATACCTTCTGCTTCACGAATACCAAGAACACCATGTTTGAGGCCGTCTGAATCCAGTACTAAAGATGAAAATCCCCAAAAATAACCTTCTTTAGAAACAGCTAGTTGACGTAATCCAGACTCAAGATAACGTTCAAATTGCTGGAAATGCTGTGGGGTAATAAAGATTCCCTCCGACCAAACTACTTTTGCTTCAATTGCCATGCATTCAACCTCAAATTATTTATATATAAGTATTTATTCCTCGCGGAAAATGCCTTTGCTCAGATCACTATTATTCTTACGAGTTTTCCCATTTTCTTTGATAGTCGGATCATCAGGATGGCGCTCTTTATATTCTTTTAGCATTTCTTGCATCTCTGATTTCGATAATTGATATAATTCATTTTTCCCAATATTCACGTAGAAATAGTGTTTCCCAAACTGATACCATCGTTGTTTTTGTTTTAATAAAATTAATCTCCATTGACTATTATCCAAATCACGATAACTGGCAACAACACCTAGGTATTTCAGATGAGAATCCATCTTGATAGGTAATACAGAAACCGTATCAGGGTGTAACATGAATTGGTTTTGTTGAATTAATTTGTCTCCTAAAGTTTCTTTAGCATTATTAGTAAGATCAAAATAGTTTGCTTTTTTAAATTCACCATCAGATGACAGTTGATATAAATCCAATCTTATGGGGGAAGGTTGATCAACTAAATTTGGATTGACATCGGGAGAAACTATGATTTGTACATCAATTTTTTCTCCACTTTCGTCAGATTCTTTTGGTGGTTTATGGTTGGATGCGCATGCGCTTACCATCAAAGATATCATTGCAAATGATATATATTTTATCAGTTTTCCATGCATTTTGGTTACCTAGGTACATCAATAGTGATTGTATTTAATGATAGAAATTTTAAATTAATCGACAGCCTAGATTTTAGGAACTAGTTGGTCTATGACTGTCGATCGAAATACTAAGATTTCTTATTTTACTTAGAATTATAAAGTATTTTTCTTTCTAAGTTTATATTTATATTGGTAATTGAAGTCATGATTGCTTGCGTCGATATTTACGCTCAAAACTTGTTTCCCCTGTGTTGCGCAGGTAAGTAGTTCTTGGCTGATTTGTGGTAGAACCGTATTGGTAAGAATCGCATCGATCATGCGGCCACCTGATTCAACTTCTGTACAACGTGAAGTGATTAGTTTTAACACTTCAGGGGTATAGTGTAGGTCGATGCCATGATTATCTTTAATGCGTTTTACGATACGGTCTAATTGCAATTCAACAATTTTTGAGAGCATATCATCGGATAGCGGATAGTAAGGAATAACTTGCATCCGGCCTAATAAAGCAGCTGGGAAAGTTTTCAGCAGGGGAGTACGCAGGGCTTTAGTTAGGCCTTCTGGAGTAGGCAACATTTCGGGATCATCACACATATCCATAATTAAATCTGTACCAACGTTGGTGGTAAGAATGATAATGGTGTTTTTAAAGTCGATATAGCGGCCCTCGCCATCTTCCATCCAGCCTTTGTCGAATACTTGGAAAAAGATTTCATGAACATCTGGATGTGCTTTTTCTACTTCATCGAGTAAGACAACACTGTAAGGTTTACGACGTACAGCTTCAGTCAATACGCCACCTTCACCATAGCCGACATAACCTGGAGGAGCTCCTTTCAAAGTGGATACAGTATGAGCTTCTTGATATTCACTCATGTTGATGGTAATCACGTTTTGTTCACCACCATATAATGTATCGGCTAGAGCCAGTGCAGTTTCGGTTTTACCCACGCCGGAAGGGCCAGCAAGCATGAAAACACCAATAGGCTTGTTGGGATTGTCTAGATTGGCGCGTGAAGTTTGAATACGGCGGGCAATCGCATCCAAACCGTGGCGTTGGCCGATGATGCGCTTATTTAAGGTATCAGCAAGCTGTAATACAGCCTCAACCTCGTCTTTCATCATTTTTCCGACAGGAATTCCAGTCCAGTCTGCTACAACGTCAGCAACCGTACGACTGTCTACTAACGGCATAACCAAAGGTTGGACGCCTTGCAGTTTTTTCAATTTAGTAACCAGTTCTTTTTGGCGGGTACGCAACTGTTTATTTTCTTCATCGGTTGTTTCTTGTTCAACCTGCATGATTTGTTCACGTACAGCCAATAGCTCGGCAACTAAGTCTGCTTCAGATTTCCATCTGTCTTCTAATTTTTTCAGACGGCCTTCAACCTCAGTTAATTCTTTACCAATATTTGTGATTCTAGCTTCAGAATCAAAACTGAGTTTTTTCTCACGTTCTAAATTTGCTTGCTCAAGTTTTAATGCTTCTGACTTCTTGCGTAGATATTCAATGCTTCCAGGTACAGCATGTTGGCTGACTGCAACACGTGCGCAGGCAGTATCAATCAGGCCTACAGCTTTATCGGGGAGCTGACGTGCTGGAATATAGCGGTGAGAAAGTTTTACAGCAGCCTGGATTGCTTCATCAAGAATAATCACTTTATGGTGTTTTTCTAGAGAAGCATTCAATGCCCTAAGCATGTTGATGGCTTTTTCTTCATCGGGTTCATCTACTTGTACAACTTGGAAGCGACGAGTTAGGGCAGGATCTTTTTCAAAATATTTTTTGTATTCTGCCCATGTGGTTGCACCAATAGTACGAAGTTTGCCACGAGCTAATGCAGGTTTGAGTAAGTTGGCAGCATCACCAGTACCGACAGCTCCACCGGCACCAATTAAAGTATGGATTTCGTCGATGAATAGCACGATTGGGGTTGGGCTGGATTCTACTTCATCCATAACTGCTCTGAGGCGTGATTCAAATTCTCCGCTAACACTGGCACCAGCTTTGAGCAAACCGATATCCAATAGAATTAATTGAACGTCTTTCAACCCAGGCGGAACATCTCCGGCAGCTAAACGTAATGCCAAAGCTTCAACCACAGCAGTCTTACCAACACCGGCTTCACCTGTAAGAATCGGGTTGTTTTGACGGCGACGCATTAGGATGTCAATCATTTGTCTGATTTCAGTGTCACGGCCTGTGATTGGATCTATTTCGCCATTTTTAGCCTTTTCGGTAAGATTGCTGCCGTATTTAGCTAAGGCACTTTCTTTGTGGGTAGCATTAGGCTCGGAAGATAAGGCATTCTGGGTAACATCAAGATTCTCTTCAGAGTTAGCAGTAATAGCAATAATATTGTTTGCCAATGTCTCCGGTTTGATTTTCAGGAACTCAGATGAAATATTGGCCAGAATACCCTGTAAAGTCTTATTTTGCAGCATGGTATAGAAAATATGAGCTGTACGGATTTTGTCTGTACCAAATTTTAGTGAACTGTATGTCCAAGTTTGTTCGACAAGGGTTTGGATATGTTCGGAGAAGTCAATAACGGCAGTAGCACCAACAGGTAATTTTTCTACTGCAGCCAATACATCTTTTCGTGCTTTGACTTCATCTAAGTTAAACTGATTTATCAGGCAGAAGATATCTGTTTTTTCAGTTTGAAGTAGAGAGTGTAGCCAGTGTACTAATTCAACATAGCTGTTTTCTCGAAGACGACAGAAGGTATAGGCATTTTCCAAAGTTTTATACAAAGTAGTATTTAACTTACCAAATAATACGCTGCGGCTGATGTTTGACATAAGACGTCCTTAGTTAAATTATTTCAAATATGTCCAAAAATAGTTTTCTAAAGCTTTTATCGACGATGGCCGTCTGAAAAGCCGATTAATGATTGCTGACAATCAAGTCTTCTGCGTCTCGGGAAACATTTCCCAGCCAAGTTGATAAGCCGAGTTGAGTGTTCCCTCCTAAATCCATCAGTGGAACTTCTTTTTGCATCAGAATAGGTTGAATGTCCCATTCATATTCTTCTGCGGCAAATAAACGAACCCATTCTCGTAAACGGGCTGTATTAATACCGTCTTTAAAGAATGATTGGTAGGCTGGTAAGGTAAGTGGGCCAATAATAATCCGAAATTTACTTTGCACATCATAGAGTTTGTCACCTAGTAGTAAACCATCACCAAGTGTGTAGTTACCCATAATCCCAATTTGCGTTTTCTCTTCTTCAACCTTAACCCAGTACCCCACGTTAGTTTGAATGTTAACGGGAACTTGGAAATAGCGAGTGAGCAGTTGTTGCAGGTTGACTGCAGATCGGCTTTGTTTTATCAATAGACCGGAAAAATAACGTTTGGCAAATTCGTGAATTAAGCCTTTGTTATGTGTGGTCGGAATGTTAAGGCCGTTAAAACTGGCAATATATTTTCCGAAGCGGTCTTCAGCATTTTTATCTAAAGATGTAATGCTTTGGGCATTAGCCCATGCTCGATAGAATAAGATAGCCAGACGGTGTTGCAACATATTTGCAAAACCTGCCCATGCCCGGTCACCGTGTTGATGTTGGCGTTCATAAGCATACTCGGTTAAATGTAGAGGTAGTGGGCCAGATGGGCCAAACAGACCAAATCCATTAATGGAAATTTCTACATAATGTGGTGATAAGGTTACCGATTGGAGATTGCGTGGGGCAAAAGTAAGCGAAGGATTTTGGTGGATCCTTATTTTCTCCATTTTGGGGCTAATAGCTTTGCCTAATATTTGCCCACCAGTAATAAATTTAACGGACTCAAGCTGGCGCAAGAGTGAAAAATAATCATACTTATACGGCTGAGAGGAAACTTTATTTAAAAAGACTGTAAGTTTTTCATCCCAAGCATTGTCTAATGAGTCACCAAAATCTGTTTTAGGGTTGACTGGACTCATATAATCATTCTCTCTCCAATTTCAGACGGCCAAGTAGCAATATGACCTTGCTGGAGCGTGTCAATTCTCAGTTGTACAAATGAGTTAATAGACACCAAACGTCGGAAATAATGGTTTAAAACTGATCCAAATAGGAAAGGATGGACGCCGCCTAATTGAGCTTCGTCTAGTGTAATGGTAATGTTGATTCCTCTGATAGGGGCTGCAACTCCATAATGACGGACTACTTTGTTAATAATTGAGGTTTCAACTCGTGTAATTGATTCAATCTGTTTTTTCAGTAAATCGCTTTCAGAAGAAACAAATACTGTTAAAAGCTCTTTCAAAGCAACAGGCGCATCTTCTTTATCAGTATTCAAGAGCGATAGGTAATTTAAGCTCAATTGATTTAAAAATGACCAAAGTGTCCTATCTTCACTTACTGCTTCTTGAGGCCTTGTTAATTTAGAAATCAGTTTAATTGATTTGACTGGCAAAAATCCCTCAATAAGAAAGTCAGATTCTCCGTCTCGAGGCATGATTAGAGGCAAATCTCTGCTTGTACACCAAGTATCGACAGAAAGGTGTTGTATGTTTGAATTAAAGGCGTAATTCTGATTATTAGCAAGAGATAAAAATACCTCACTACCTAAATAGGAAGAGCGAAAACCATTTTTAGCTGAGTTTTCGGATGGTACTCTATCAGCACGACGAGCAGAAAAATAAGCATGTTGAGTTTGGGACTCAGGAAAGAGTCCTATATCCGGTGCTTTGTACATTGGTGAAAATACTACGGTTTGAAGGTTGTTGGTATCAAAGCCTTTTACTTGCTCGATAGCGTAGACTTCATAATTCAGGGGCTGGGTACGGTCGATAACGACATGGTACTCCTGATCTTGAATATTTACCGGAAAGCGTGAGCTTTTTTTTCTGAATAAGTTGACGACTGGTACGGCATTTACAGAGAAATCATCTACACCGATCAGCTCAGTTAATTCAGGTATTTTATTACTGAATAAAAATGAAAGACTAAAATAGCGTTTACGATAAGTAATAATTTTTTTATTGACTCCCTTATCGTTTACGATTTCCTCTAAATGTTCAGGTACTTTAGGTAAGTGTCCTTTTTTTTCGGCTTGTTGGACGGCTTGTTTAATATTTTTTTGAGAAATAAATAGAAACTTTTCCGGTAGGCGTGAATACTCCTGCATAATTCGGAATGCACTCACCGATTTATCTAAATTAAATGATAAGGCTTCATCTTCTCGAAAACCACGATGTTCTGGTGTAGTAGGTAATGGGTAATACCATTGTTTTGGATTTTCGTAACTGTGGCAAACAACACCCACGCATTCAGAAGCCAATAGAAACAGCAATGAAGATGATTTGGAAAGCTCTGTACCCAAAAATATAGATAATTCATCTGGCAACATCTCTGAACATGTACCTGGTACGCTCAATGAAAAATCCAAACGCAAGGCAGATTGTACTTTCTTACCAGAGGATTGTTTGAGTGCAGGGAGTGCGTTTGGTAAATAACCTATTGAGTCAGTATATTTGGCTTTTTCAATACGAAGTGGCAGAATTTCAGTAGTTTTAGTTACAGAAAATGGACAACTTACTCTAAATTCATCAATAGGCAGAGACCTTAATATTTTTCCTCGTTCCAGTAGATTGATCACATCAGCGTTATATTGATTAGTAGGCTCTAGATTGACAATAGCTGCAGCCGGTTTTTGATTGATGAAGTCAGGATAAACAACTTCTAAGATTCTTTGGACAAAACGAGGATACTCCGCATCCAGTTTAAGTTGGGTGCGTGCAGTAAGAAAACTTACCCCTTCCAAGAGTCTTTCAACATAGGGGTCAGGAATATCAGTTGTATCTAAAGCTAATCTTGAGGCTATCTTAGGATATTGGGCTGCAAACTCTTTACCCATTTCCTTTAGAAAAGTTAGCTCTTTGTTGTAGTAAGACAGTAATTTATTATTCAAGCCCCATTTCCCCCATCTAATAAGTCAAACAATCCTGTTTCAACATCCATGCTGGTTCGGAGCAAGAATTCTTTAGGATAAGGATTGAGTTTCAGGTAACCTTTGATTTCAATAATGAGTTTATTGTGTAAAGCATCGTCATCATCGTCTGAGGTATTTACGATCACTTGTAGAGTCTTATTTTCAAGACGCGGTTCAAAATCGATGATGGCTTGTTTGATATTCTGTTCCACATCTTGCCATTCAATATCGGAAAAATTAATACCAGAAAGGGGAGGGATACCATAATTTAATGTAGAAGAGCGTACATTTTCAGTTAGGTCAATCCCCATAGTTTCTGCTTGCATGTTGCATGTATTCAGTAGATAAAGAATATCACGCAGTACTGCTTGCCGATATTGATCAAGATTAATGACCTGATCGGAGCGTGCCTCTTTTTTTCTGCGTGGCTCTTCATCTGTTAGTCTGTCAAATAAAGAGGGTAACAGTTGATTTTTGAATTGCGACATGTTTAATTGTTGGGTTTGAAAGATGGATAGATTTTAATGATTTTGTTCAAATCTAATATTACAAATATCTAAAAGGCCAAAATCATGGTTGTCGGTATACAAAGTTTTTTGACCAACCCCTGTAAAGAGTTGCTCTGCTATTTCTATCCAGTCAGTTTGTGAACATTTCATTAGTAGATCTGACCATGCTGTTTCTTCACCAGGCATAACAGCATAACGAGCAGGGCTGGTACATTGAATACATTCACCATTAGTAAATTTGATTTCAGACGGCCTCCAAATGATGTCCAGTAAGGAACTTGGTGTCTTGAAAGAAATATTTTCAATAGAATTCCATGTTTGCCAGTAGTAGTGACCTTGATAGAAATATTCATAAACGAAGGCGGTACGTACGTCTCCATCCATAATCCAGTCACTATCAATCTCGGAAACTGATTTATCTGCTAAAAGGTAAGTAATATGTACGGGCGAGCCTTCTATATTCTCAGATAGCACAGTATAATCATCGACAAGGGCTTTATTTTTCTGTTCTGAAACATGGGCAACTAAAGAGAGTTGCTTTTGAAGAATATCAAGTTTGCTTGCGTGTTGTTCTAGTGTTTTTGGTTTTTGTTGGGCTTCCAAAACTGCCTGACGCCGCATTTCAGCAGAAATATTTTCAATAAGATAAAGCATTAAAGGTTTTTGGGTATGAGGAAACAGTTTTTGATATTGTCCAATCTGTTTTAAAGCCTGTTCCCATTTTGCGCACAGACACTGATATTGAATCAGTGCTAAACGATGTTCTTGATTGTCAGGATTTGAACGTACAAGCTCAATCATCTCTGATAATTTAGTCTTCAAATCCATTTCAATGATCCCTTATTTAATTTATAAAGATGAATAATAGAAGTTAAAAACAAGATTAATTTTTCAGTTAAGTAGTGCCGTCTGAAAAGTGAAAACATTTATATATAAAGCCTGACTTAAAAACGCCTTTTAAGTCAGGCTTTTTTAATTAAATCTACATATCAATTATGCAGATTTGTTTTCTTTGATATTGAAGGCCATTTGAACTTCAGCACCTTTAGAACCTTTATCGGTTTGTTCCCAATATTGGTTTTTCACTTTTGCAGCTTGGAATGAATAACGCATTTTCAGAGCATCATTGTCTTGTACGCCAATGAATTTCACACCGGTCACTAAGACATCTTCTAATGTAGTGCGTGAGTATTCAATTTGTTCACCACCAGCTTTACATACAGAAATTTCTACTTTGCTCAAGTGTTGGCCAGTAGCGCAGTTTTTCAAAATGGTTGGAGCTGCTTTATCGATAGCAGCAACTACGGTCAAGTCATTGAAATTGACTTTACCGGCACCACCGCCACCACCGCTAGTCATTGAACCAGGTTGCTCTGCACCCCAGTCAAAACTTTCGATGTTAGTCCAGTCTTTGTGGTTAGAATCTTTTGATTCGCCATTTACACCTTCAACTTTCATGAACATATCAATAGCCATTTTTTACTCTCCTAGTTAAAAAATACAAGCGATTTAACAACAGGGCACTAAATATACCCAACTAAATAAACTAAGCCTGACTATTCTTGTTTAGTCGAAGGCAATTTGGAAACCAAGCGTAGAGAAACGGTAAGCCCCTCAAGTTGATAATGAGGACGCAGGAAGAACTTAGAAGTGTAGTATCCTGGATTATCTTCTACTTCTTCTACAACTACCTCTGCAGCAGCTAATGGTTTGCGTGCTTTCGTTTCTTGCGTAGAGTTGGCAGGGTCTCCATCTACATAATTCATAATCCATTCGTTCAACCAGCGTTCCATGTCATCACGTTCGCGGAATGAGCCAACTTTGTCACGAACAATACATTTTAAGTAGTGTGCGAAACGGCAGCATGCGAATAAATAAGGCAAGCGAGCAGATAAACGTGCATTGGCGGTAGCATCTGGATCATAATATTCAGATGGTTTATGCAAAGATTGCGCACCGATAAATGCAGCTAAATCCGTGTTCTTGCGATGAATTAATGGCATAAAGCCCAATGCAGCCAATTCTGCCTCTCGGCGGTCGCTAATGGCGATTTCTGTTGGGCATTTCATGTCTACACCACCATCATCGGTTGGGAATGTGTGGCAGGGAAGATTTTCAACGATACCGCCTGATTCCACACCGCGAATAGCGGTACACCAACCATAGTATTTAAATGAGCGATTAATATTTACTGCCATTGCATAAGCAGCATTGGCCCAAGTATATTTATTGTGATCTGCACCTTCTGTTTCCTCTTCGAAGTCAAATTCGTCTACAGGATTTGTTGTGGCACCATAAGGCAGGCGAGACAGGAAACGAGGCAGGGCTAAACCGATATAACGTGAATCTTCGGATTCACGCAGGCTTCGCCATGGAGCATATTCGGCATTTTGGAAAATTTTACTTAAGTCGCGCGGATTAGCTAATTCTTGCCAAGACTCCATTTGCATTAATTTGGGAGATGCACCAGCAATAAATGGACAGTGTGCAGCCGCTGCAATCTTCTCAAGACTATTGAGCATTTCTACATCAGGGGCAGAGTGATCAAAATAATAGTCACCTACTAAGCAACCAAAGGGTTCACCGCCAAATTGGCCGTATTCTTCCTCATAAATACGTTTAAAGAGTGGGCTTTGATCCCAAGCCGTACCTTTAAAGCGTTTTAAATTACGAGCAACTTCCTTTTTGGAAATAGGTAATACTTTGATTTTCAGTAAAGTATCTGTTTCGGTATTGGTCACTAAATGATGCAGGCCGCGCCATTCACCTTCAAGCTTTTGAAAGTCCTCATGATGCAAGATCAAGTTGATTTGTTCAGAAAGCTTTCTGTCAATTTCGGCAATAATTGCTTCAATGGTTTGATAGGTATCATCTGAAATGGTGACGACATTTTGTAAGGCTTGCTGAGCCAATGTTGCGACTGCATTAGTTACAGCGCTTTTAGCTTCTTCCGTTTTAGGTTTGAATTCTTTTTGAAGCAGCTGTTCAAATTCATTGGTTGCAAACACATGTTGCGAACTGCCATTTTCTAGGGTATCTAATTGTTTTTCAGCCATGATTTACTTTCACTTCTAGTTTTATTAGAGACTATTGTTCATTTTTGGATGTTGATTTGGGCGCGGCTGCAAGACTTTTTAGTAATTCGCTGTCTCCTAAGACTTTTCCAATTAGTTCTTCAGCCCCACTTTTACCATCCATATATGAGAGTAAATTAGACAGTTCTGTACGTGCCTGTAAAAGCTCATTTAGAGGTGCTACTTTTTTAGCTATCGCAGCCGGTGAGAAGTCATCCATGCTTTCCAATTCGAGTTCTACATTCAAATTCCCTTCACCTGTCAATGTATTTTTTACGTTGAAGGCGACACGAGGTTTAAGGGCTTTCATGCGTTCGTCGAAATTGTCTACATCAATTTCTAAGAATTTTCGTTCGGCCAAGTCAGGCAGTGGCTCGACAGGTTTACCAACCAAATCTGCCATAACACCCATAACGAAAGGCAGTTCAATCTTTTTCTCTGAGCCATACAACTCTACGTCATATTCAATTTGCACGCGAGGAGCTCGATTGCGGGCAATAAACTTTTGACCTGATGATTTATTTCGTGACATGGTTATAACCTTAGGATAATTAATAATGTTGTATATCTAAAAGATATTTACGAAATTGTGGATGAGGTTTACTAATTTTAGGAATTTGCTGTATCTTCATCTGGTTTGCCAATTAAAACTTCTAAATTGACAATACTTTCTGGGCTAATATCTTTCATGATGTCATAAAAGTTCATATTCATTTGTCGTTGCACTCTGCGGATAAACAGTGGTGCAGGGTGGCTGGGCTCAAGAGTTTCAAAATAAATGCAGATTTTCTCTAAAGCCAGATCAACATCAGCGCGATTTTTAATATTCAGACGGCGCCATGCATCAGCCTCTTGAATAGATTGTTCTTGCGTAATAGCCAAGCTGTTAGTTTCAGAGGGTAACTCAGGCTGTTCTGTCTGTTGTACTGAGGGAGTGCTCCCATCATTATAGTTGATGGCTTTGTGAATTAGGGTAAGGGGTTTCTGAATAACATCAAAATCAAGTGAGTGTTCATCCTGTAAATTAGACGAGAAAATGCGTTGGATGTCTTTCAGACAGTCCAATGCTTGAATTAATGCAGTTAATTCAGGTTTCCCTGTATCGGCATTTACTCTAATATCGAGCATTAGCCGCTCTTTACCTCCTGGATAATTTTGTGAATCATTTCCTTGTAGTATGGAAACAGCTTCTTTGACAGTAATTGGTTGTTGAGTTAACCCATTTATCAATAATTTAGATGCAAGAATCTCTTTGATGATGCCATCAAGTGTAGTAAAGGAGCTAAGGGCATTGATCCTGTAAAAGGGATCAAATTCACCGTCTTCATCTTCAAGTTTGGGGTAAATGGATTCCCAATATAAGTCTATATTAGCTCTAATTGCTTCGCAGCCAGCGCAGAACCCTACGAGTCCATGTTTGGCAGTAAGAGCTTGTGCATAATAAGCCAAGACATGTAAATCTTTAGACTCGGCTAGCAATTGATTGCACAACTTTTCTACTGTTGCCCAGTCGGCCTCTTCTGCCGGAATAATCGTGTCACCATATTGTTGTTCTGGTTTGCCTTCAGCTACGCTTTGTAGTTCTAAAAAGCGGCTATCGTATTCGATATTTACACCTTCGGGACTGTCGATAGAGATAGGCTCGTCCCATCGAGGAAATGTGTTCATCTACTTATAATCCAAATAACTTATTAAACAGTGAGCATGAGGGGAGGCCTTCATGTTTTATGTGGTAACCGCTTTCAATCTCTTGCCAAAAACTACCAATGCCGTCTGAATCAGATAAAAAGTTGTGAAAGGATTCAGAGAGGATAGAGCTCTCTGTTGTATCACTACTGTAAAAATCTTCGATACAATATTCCCCTTCTTTTAATATCTTGCGAAAGGAATTTTTTTTCTTTAAAAGAAAAAAAAGAGAATCAAGTGATTCGGGAATAGAGCTAGGTTTATAAAATAACACAAATGGGTATTTTCTGCCAATTTTATCAGAACTACCAGCAGCCATACCAGTATAAATAAGATCATCGGGTAATTTGATACAAAATAGCCAAATTTGCAAAGGGGAATATGTTTTTCGAGTGAATGAAATTAATTTGTTTTGGCCGGAGCATCGGTTAAACCAGTTATCCCAAAAGAATCTATCATGAGTTTGAAGATTCTCGGAGAAAATAAAATCACGGGATTGATTCAGTTTGCCAAAAAAATAGACTTCATTTTGCTTAAACATAAGTAGTCATCACAAGAGAAGAGTTTTTAGATTCCCAAGTTGCTAATTTAGATACAACTGCTAAGACTCGTACTCTAGCATAATTCGATGTGTTGATAAATATAAATTTAAACCACTTGAAATAATAACTAAAGAAATGTAAATAATCTTTAAAAATATGCGCTTACTATATGATATTATAGATAATAAAGTTTATCAAATACAGTTTTATTTATAGCTTATTGTTTGTTATAATTTTTGCAAAATAATGTGTTCAAAGTCCTCAGAAAGTGATTGAGGTTCCTTGTTTTGAGGTTTCTACTTGTAGATTAATTAGGATTTCGACGGAGTAATCGCATGTCCTCTTCCGGTAACACCATAGGTATTCTTGTTCCTCAGCCTTCTGCACCTGCCATGGTGTCTCAAGGTTCTGCCAATCCGCCTGAGCCGCTGACTAATGCAGCCGGGCCGGTAGATGTGATAGAGATGGTGGCCGATGTTGCCTCTAGTGCCCTTTCTTTGGTTGCTCCTGACTCTGCTGCAGCTAATGTGGCTGATGCTGTATCTGATGTGGTTTCGCTCGCTTCAATGGTCCCAGGTTTGCCTAGTGTTAGACTGCCTTCACGAAAGATGGTCAGTGGTTTTGGCGGGGGCAGCGGAGCAGGTTCTGATGGTGGGGTAGTTACTTCTGGTCATGGTCACTGTATCCCCTGTAAAGTTGCAGCAGCTATCGGTAATCCTGTTAATGCCGTACTTGGTATCAAAGTCCTATTTGACGATACAGAGACCGACTTTTCCTTTGACTCCCCACTTCCCCTTGTTTGGCAGCGCAGCTACTATTCCGACCAAATAGGCAACGGCTGGCTGGGACAGGGTTGGTCGCTGCCGTTCTCTATGCGTCTTGTCCGGACTGCCGACGGTTTCCTCTATATTGATGAACAGGGCAGGGAAATTTCGTTGCCGGATATCAGCGACGAAGCTGACGAGCCTTATTCCGCAGCCGACGACGATGAAGACGATTTATATGAAGAAGAGGCTGCCCAAAGACCTGCTTCCGCCGAAGAAGACCCCTACGGTCTGGATAACGCCTATTTTGATCCTTACGAACAAATCTTCTTTTCTCAGATTTCAGACGACCTCTACCAAATCGCCTCCCCCGACGGCGGCGCACGGCTACTGTTTGCCGAAGTCGATTCCGGCTGCGGCATTTACCAACTGGTCGCTCAGCTCGACCGCAACGGCCGCCATATCCGCCTCTGCTACGACGATAACGGACTGCCGCACAGCATTTACGACGGTAGCGGCCGACACTTCCAACCCGTATTCTCCTCCATCCGTCTGCACGACAACGATCCCGACTTCGACCCGGCAGGGGAGCGGGACGTCTTCGTTTCCGAAGACGAGCGTTTCTACGTCAACCGCCTCACCTCCGTTACCTTCAACGGCAAGGAACTGGTACGCTACGACTACGACGGCTACGGCGATTTGACCGCCGTTTACGGACGTGACGGCAAAAAACTGCGCGGTTTCGCCTACCGAAACCACATCATGGTCGAACATAGCCAACCCGACGGACTGGTGTCCCGCTACGAATACGACCGTTACGACGCCGACGGCAAAGTGCTTAAAAGCAGCAACAACCTCGGTGAAGAATGGACGTTCGCCTACCGCAAAGACCATACCGTCGTTACCGACGCATTGGGACGGACGGAAGTGTACGGTTTCGACGAAAACCGCGAACTCGTCTACCGCATCGACGCCGACGGACAACGCAGCGACAGCGAACGCGACGACTATGGCCGCATTACCGTAGAACGCGACCCCCTCGGACACGAAACCCGCTATCTCTACGATACCGAAGGCAATGTCATCGCTATCACCGCCCCGGACGGCAGCAGCACTCAAATCGACTACCACGAAACTCTCAACCTGCCGGTTGCCGTCAACGATCCCGCCGGCAGGATTACCGCCTATACCTACGACGGACGCGGCAACCTCGTCAGCATCACCGACCCCGCCGGTTACACCACAAGTTACGGCTACAACGCCCAATGGCTGCCCGAAACCATTACCGACGCCTTAGGCAAAACCCGACGCCTACACTACGACACCCTCGACCAGCTCGTCAGCTTCACCGACTGTACCGGCGAAACCACCCGTTTCGGTTACACCGAATACGGCGATCTCGAAACCGTTACCGATGCGCTGGGCCATACCACCCGCCACCACTATGACGCAGCGGGCAACCCCGTCCGTACCGACTATCCCGACGGCAGTCACGAAACCTTCGAATACGACCGCCTCAACCGTCTGACTGCCCACATCGACGGACTCGGTGCCAAAACCGCCTACGAACTCGCAGTGGACGGACTGCCGATCAAACGCACCAACGCGCTGGGTCATACCTTCGCCTACGCCTACGACAAAGCCCGCCGTCTGACCGTCCTCACCAATGAAAACGGCGAAACCTACCGTCTCGATTACGACCAAACCGACAACCTGATCCAAGAAACCGGCTGGGACGGCAAAATCACCGCCTACGGCTACGATGTCGCCGGACAACTGGTTCAACAGACCGAATACGGCCAAAGCAATCATGAAGGCCGTCTGAAAGAGCGTCCAGAGACTTGGCACATCCACCATTTCAAACGCAACATCCTCGGCCAACTGATCGAAAAACAAAGCCGCAAAGTGTCCCACAAAAACGGACAAAGCAAAGACGAAGGCATCAGCCGCACCCGTTTCGAATACGACCCCATTACCGGCAACCTGACCAAAGCCCGTAACCAACACAGCAGCGTCGAACTAGCCTACGACGAACTCGACCGCCTCATCGGCGAAACCACCGTCCACAACGGCCAAAGCGCCACCGTAGGCTATCGATACGACCCGTTGGGCAACCGCATCCGTACCATCCTGCCCGACGGCCGCCATATCGATTACCTGTACTACGGTAGCGGACACCTGCACCAAATCAGCCTCGACGGCGAAGTCGTCAGCGACATCGAACGCGACAAACTGCACCGCGAAATCCAAAGGACACAGGGCAGCATCAGCAGCCTGTACGACTACGACCCCATGGGCCGTCTGAAAAGCCAGCGTACCATCCAGAACGGCACACAAACGCTTCACGGCAAACAAAACCCGTTGGCCGGCGGCGCCGTCAACCGCCGCTACGCCTATGACAAAGCCGGCAACCTCATTCAAAGCGCCGACCAAAGAAGCGGCGTCCTTAATTACGTTTACGACAAAATCGGACGTATTCAAGAAGCCCGCAACAGCCAAACCGGCCGCAGCGAAACCTTCGCCTTCGACCCCGCCCACAACATCCTTTCAGACAAAGCAGCCGAAAGAAAGGGCAACAATCTTGTCAGCGGCAACCGCCTCAAAGAATACAACGGCATCGAATACACCTACGACGCATTGGGCAACCTGATCTACCGCCAGCTGCCCAATGGCGAAAACCAATATTACCAATACGATTTAGAAAACCAACTCGTCCGCGCCGAAATCAAAAAGCCCGCCGGCAACACCGAGATCTGGACATACGCCTATGACCCGTTCGGCAGACGGCTTTCCAAAGAACGCCAAGACAAACTCGCCTGGACGAGTACCGACCCGAAACGCACCCACTTCGTCTGGGACGGCAGCCGCCTATTGCAGGAGTACACCTACAAAGGCAGCTACACCTATATCTATACCGACCAAGACAGCTACGAACCTTTAGCCCAAATCTTTGACAACGCCAAAGACGGCAAACAATACCTCGCCTATTTCCACAACGACCAAATCGGCATCCCGCGCGAGATGACCGACATCCACGGCAATCTCTTATGGTACGGCGAATACACCGCTTGGGGCCGTCTGAAAAAGGACGAGCGCGTCTATCGGAACGCGCACCAGCCGTTCCGGTTGCAAAACCAGTATTGTGATCAAGAGACAGGGCTGCATTACAACCTGATGCGGTATTACGAGCCAGAGGCCGGGCGGTTTGTGAATCAGGACCCGATTAAATTAATTGGTGGAGATAATCTATATCAGTTTGCTCCAAATACTCAAGAATGGATTGACCCATTGGGGGAGAGTGGCTATCGCTTGCGTAAGAGTATGGAATCTCAGGGAATGTTCCGTCCAGCTTCTTCTTGGCAGACACACCATTTAATTCCACAGGCAGTTTGGAAAGAAAACAAAGCATTTTTTAATAGTATTGGCATGAAAGGCAAAGGATTAGGCAGAGATAGTTGGACTAATGGTCTGTATATGCCTTCAACTGAAGCAGATGCTCGAAGTTCACTTAGAGAATTTTTCCATCGAGGGTCTCATAAGAACTATAATGATAGTGTAAGTCGCGAGTTACAAAAAATAAGAGGCGAATTCCAACAAGGAAAGATTACAGCAGCACAAGCACGAAAACGTGTGCAGAATTTACAAAAAAGGTTGAAAAAACGCTTAAGTAAGTCTTTATCCGTTGGAGGGTGCGCATCTACCAACTCGCCCAAACGATTAGATTAGGAGGATATTATGAAAAAATTACTAGTATGGGGATATGCCCTACAAAGCATGGATAAAGCAGAAAAAATGGGGTTGCCACGAGTAAGTAGTGGAGCTGTGGGTATATCAGAGAAGTTTAACCCTAAAAAAACGCATCCTGATTTTGACTTTCCGTGGAGTTGGTTTGTAAAGGGACAAGAAATCCCGAAAATGCCTGAAAAAGTTTATGTCTGCTTAAAAAAAGCAAGGAGTGTTACTTTTGATTTTCTGCCATATAGTGACTTCTTTATTATGTCAGCGCGTTTTTTGGAATTTATTAAAAAATACGGGTTTGACCATAATTTTGGCATGAGCAAGGTAGTTGTTGTCAATACAAAAGGCGAGCTATTGACAGATGAAACCTATTATTTAATAAGAATAGTTAGCTGGGAAATTGAGAATGAAATTGTTTACCCGGATTTAGGATTAAATGAAGAAGATTTTTCGCTTGAAGCATACACTAATTCGGATAAGGATATTTTATTGTCTTCCAATCATAATTATTCAGGAGCATTTATGGTATCAGAAAATTTAAAAGACAAAATATTGGAAAATTTTTCTTTGCCTTTTCTTTATTCTTTGGAAGAGTGGAAAGAATTGAACAATTTAGACAGTTATTGGGATTAATATTAATTGATTAATATAAATCGATTAATATTAATCAAAGAAGTGTTGGATGAACTTTTTTCTATGTTAGCAAGCCGTAGCCCCACACAAAACCTTCAGTCCCAACGTAGCAAGCCGTAGCTTGCACAAAATCTTCAGTCCTGACGCAGGGTGTGTGTGCGGTACGCACTCACACGGTTTCCGCTTTTCGGACGATCTTAATACTTTCTTTGAGGCCGTCTGAAATATTGGTTCTTTAATAATCCGATTATTGATCAGCATCAAGGTCGTCTGAAACACAACTTTTAGACGGCCTTTGTTGCTATTGTGTTCAACCGTCGCTACGCCTACGACTACATTTACGACAAAATCGGACGCATTCAAGAAGCCCGCAACAGCCAAACCGGCCGCAGCGAAACCTTTGCCTTCGACCCCGCCCACAACATCCTTTCCGACAAAGCCGCCGAAGGAAAGGGCGGCAACCTTAGCAGCGGTAACCGCCTCAAAGAATACAACGGCATCGAATACACCTACGACGCATTGGGCAATCTGATCTACCGCCAGCTGCCCAATGGCGAAAACCAATATTACCAATACGATTTAGAAAACCAACTCGTCTGCGCCGAAATCAAAAAGCCCGCCGGCAATACCGAAATCTGGACATACGCCTACGACCCGTTCGGACGACGCCTTTCCAAAGAACGCCAAGACAAACTCGCCTGGACGAGTACCGACCCGAAACGCACCCACTTCGTCTGGGACGGCAGCCGCCTATTGCAGGAGTACACCTACAAAGGCAGCTACACCTATATCTACACCGACCAAGACAGCTACGAACTGCTGGCGCAAGTCTTTGACAATGCCAAAGACGGCAAACAATACCTTGCCTATTTCCACAATGACCAAATCGGCATACCG
The DNA here is from genome assembly GCF_051957375.1 of Neisseria sp. P0017.S009. NCBI lineage: Bacteria > Pseudomonadati > Pseudomonadota > Betaproteobacteria > Neisseriales > Neisseriaceae > Neisseria > Neisseria sp. P0017.S009. The sequence continues at coordinate 422,901 of NZ_JBQCWL010000001.1, read as the reverse complement.
AGGGAGATGACCGACATCCACGGCAATCTCTTATGGTACGGCGAATACACCGCATGGGGTCGTCTGAAAAAGGACGGGCGGGTTTACAAGAACGCGCACCAGCCGTTCAGATTGCAGAACCAATACTTCGATGAAGAGACTGGGTTGCACTACAACCTGATGCGCTATTACGAGCCTGAGGCCGGTAGGTTTGTGAATCAGGACCCGATTGGGTTATTGGGTGGGGATAATTTGTATCAGTTTGCTCCTAATATTCAAAATTGGGTTGATTTTTTAGGACTGCGAAGAAGTTATGCAGGAAAACAAGAACGTATTAGGGCACTTGCAACTGATAAATCTCAACCTCGTTTTGTCCGTGGCTGGGTGCAGAATGAAATTAGAAGAGTAGAAGGATTAAAAGCTGCGGGAAGAAGTGGTAGGTTAAGACTCCCTCCTGGTTTTGATTTGGCACATTGGAGAGGCTACGAAAGTGCTAAAGGGTTTAGTTATACCTTCACAAGTCTTCTTACTCGTGTACTCCATAGATTACAGCATAAAAAAGATAATGGTGGTAGGAAACAGCCAAGAATGGGGTCAAAAAAATGTGGAGGTAAAACTGAACAAGAAATTAAAGATTCGCGGAAATAAATTGAAATTATTTATTAGGAAGTTAACAATGGTTTTACATCAAAAAGCAATAAATGCAATTCTTAATTTGTCTAGTCAAGAACGTTGTGAGCATACTTTAAAAAGGATAGCTGACTCTGGAGTTCTATATGTTTTAGCAGACGAAGAAGGAGATTGGATATTATGGGGAGATGAGAAAAATTCATCTTTAGCCATATGGCCTGAATTAGAATTCGCAAGAATTATGGCAAATCCTGAAGATAAGAATTCTGATATTTATGAAATTGAGATAGAAGAATTTTTAGAGGATGGGATACCATGGTTGATAGAAAATAATATAGGTATAGCTGTCTTTCCGATTCCTGACAATCCTGAAACTATTGATATGAAGGCTATTCAGTTTGCTGCCTCAGTCAATAAAATCTTAGATGAAAGTTATGATGAGGCCTTAGATTTGCCTTATCTGTAAACGAATGGTCAGTTCGAGAAACCAAACCGTAAGGTCGTCTGAAAAACAAATAGCAACCACAGGAAGCCGTAGCCTGCACAAAACCTTTAATTCTGATGTAGAGTACGAGCGGAACGTACGCACGCGGTTTCTGTTTTTCAGACGACCTCAATACTTTCTTTGAGGTCGTCTGAACCATTTGTTCTTTAACAATCTCATATTGGTCAGCTGGGACGGCAAAATTACCGCCTACGGCTACGATGCCGCCGGACAACTGGTTCAACAGACCGAATACGGTCAAAGCACCGATAAAGGTCGTCTGAAAAACCGTCCCGAAACTTGGCACATCCATCATTTCAAACGCAACATCCTCGGCCAACTGATCGAAAAACAAAGCCGCAAAGTCTCCGGTCGCAACGGACAAAGCAAAGACGAAGGCATCAGCCGCACCCGTTTCGAATACGACCCCGTTACCGGCAACCTGACCAAAGCCCGCAACCAACACAGCAGCGTCGAACTCGCCTACGACGAACTCGACCGCCTCATCGGCGAAACCACCGTCCACAACGGCCAAAGCGCCACCGTAGGCTACCAATACGACCCGCTGGGCAACCGCATCCGCACCATCCTGCCCGACGGCCGCCCTATCGATTACCTGTACTACGGCAGCGGACACCTGCACCAAATCAGCCTGGACGGCGAAGTCATTACCGACATCGAACGCGACAAACTGCACCGCGAAATCCAAAGGACACAGGGCAGCATCAGCAGCCTGTACGACTACGACCCCATGGGTCGTCTAAAAAGCCAGCGTACCATCCAGAACGGCACACAAACGCTTCACGGCAAACAAAACCCGTTGGCCGGCGGCGCCGTCAACCGCCGCTACGCCTATGACAAAGCCGGCAACCTGATTCAAAGTGCCGACCAAAGAAGCGGCGTCCTTAATTACGTTTACGACAAAATCGGACGGATTCAAGAAGCCCGCAACAGCCAAACCGGCCGCAGCGAAACATTCGCCTTCGACCCCGCCCACAACATCCTTTCCGACAAAATAGCCGAAGGGAAGGGCAAAGGCAGTAACATTAGCAGCGGAAACCGCCTAGAATCATACAACGGCATCGAATACACCTACGACGCCTTGGGCAACCTGATCTACCGCCAGTTGCCCGACGGCGAAAACCAATATTACCAATACGATCTCGAAAACCAACTCGTCCGCGCCGAAATCAAAAAGCCCGCCGGCAATACCGAGATTTGGACATACGCCTACGACCCGTTCGGACGACGTCTTTCTAAAGAACGCCAAGACAAACTTGCCTGGACCAGTACCGACCCGAAACGCACCCACTTCGTCTGGGACGGAACGCGATTACTTCAGGAGTACACCTACAAAGGCAGCTACACCTATATCTACACCGACCAAGACAGCTACGAACCGCTGGCGCAAATCTTTGACAACGCCAAAGACAGCAAACAATACCTCGCCTATTTCCACAATGATCAAATCAGCATACCGAGGGAAATGACTGACATCCACGGCAATCTCTTATGGTACGGCGAATACACCGCCTGGGGCCGTCTGAAAAAGGACGAGCGGGTTTACAAGAATGCGCACCAGCCGTTCAGATTGCAAAACCAATACTTCGATGAAGAGACCGGACTGCATTACAACCTGATGCGGTATTACGAGCCTGAGGCCGGGCGGTTTGTGAATCAGGATCCGATTGGGCTGTTGGGTGGGGATAATCTGTATGCTTTTGCGCCAAGTACACAGGCTTGGGTTGATCCTTTAGGGCTAGCTAATTTATTTGATATAGGTACCTATGGGAGTCTTAATAGTAGTACTCATGTTGGAGATGGCTTACAAGCCCATGAGTTAATTAGGCATGAAGCATTAGTTCAAAATGGTTATACAACTAAAAATAATCGATTAAGCCAGAATCCAGCTATTGCTTTAGATTTGGATCATCATACAAGAGGGCCAGCAAAAGATACTAGAGGGATTGGTGGCACTCATTACCATGAAGCAGAGATTAGGCGTTCTCATTATGGTTTGGGTAGAAATCAAATGCATACTGATTTACATCGAGAGATTGATATTGCTCAAGGAGGATTGAGAAAAACGGGAACTCCTAAAGCTCAAAGAAAACGATTAAGAAAAGAAGCTAAAAAATTTCTTAGAAAATTGAAAAAAACAGGTAAGAAATGTCCTTAAATTTTTAGGAGAATTTAAATGAAAAAAAATGGATACGTTAATTTTAACTTTTTAGATAGTAAGTCCAATATAAATGATATATTAGTTGGGCTAGATTTAGACTATTCAAATAAAGTGATAGCGCCAGATGGTCATGAGTTAGCATTGATCGCTTTCATACCGATTGAGAATTTATTAACTATTGCACCTCAATTTAAAACAGATTTTCAGGGGAAGGAATATAAAGATAAAGCAATTTACGTTTTTTCTTATTATGATAAAGAAGATTATTTTCTTGACTACATTACTGAAATTGACGATGCTATTCAAGGATACACGAAAGTTATCGTCGGAGATAAAAGTCAGTTCAAGTTTAACCTAGATGAATTTTATCCAATTAATCCTATTGAGAATTTAGATGAAATGAGTTTTTTAGGAGGACAACCTGAATATTTACAACAAGAAGGTGATGATTTTCTAGAAAAATATATTTTCATAGGTCAAATCTTAGGAATGGATCTACCTAAAGAAGTAAATGAAATTTTTTATTTAACTGAGAACATAGGATATATTTTTATAAATCGAGATCTATCGGGTGGATTATTCTTCGTACAAACGACTTAAACAAATATTTAATCATATAGTAAGTCATCTTCCACATGAAACGTTAAATTCTAGCAAGCCGTAGCTCGGACAAAGCCTTCAGTCCTGACGTAGAGTGTATGTTGCATGCACGCAGTTTCTGTTTTTCAGACGACCTCACTATCTTCTTTGAGGTCGTCTGAACCATTTGTTCTTTAACAATCTCATTGGCAGTTAACATAGAGGTCGTCTGAAAACTAACTTTCAGACAACCTTCATCTTATTTTGTCAAAATTCTGCGCACGAAAGGGTTTTCATATCATACTGCTGCCTTTGAAATAGAATAAAAGGCGTATATAAAATCATGTGGGAGAATGATTTCAGATACTAAACGGCAGGGATTAATTTCTAGGAAACAGGCAGCAAGACTGCGTAGAATTATTGGTAAATGTTCCTATTTTATTAATGTAAATATATTAGAAAGGGTTAATATGACCTACTTGATTAAGCCATATGAATCAATTGGTGATTTTGTATTTGGTACTTCTCTTGAGGACGTACAAGAAAAATATGGAAAACCAGCAAGAATGGTTGAAGATAATATTATGAATAATAAGGTGGAATATAGGAATGCTTGTGAGTTAGTTTATGAAAACGATAAATTGGTTTATGGATATTGCTTAAAAGATTCTAATCCCATATTAGGAGATATTGATATATTTAAAAATTCAATCGAAGACCTTAAAGCCATCGATTCAGAATTTATCGAAGGAAAAAAATATATTCTTTTTAAGAATCTCGGGATTTGTATAGGAGGTATGACAGGGAAAAAAATTCCTGAAGGCAAGTTATTAATTGCATTTGATAAAAATCACTTTGATTTTTTTGAATGTTTTATCGAGGTGTAATCGAACTGTAGCCAATGAAGCTTCCAATTCCGATGTAAAGTAAGTCGTAGCCTGCACAAAACCTTCAGTCCTGGCGTAGGGTTTGTGCAGTACGCACGCACGCGGTTTCTGTTTTTCAGACGGCCTCAATACTTTCTTTGAGGTCGTCTGAAGCATTTGCTCTTTAACAATCTCATTAGCAGTTAACCACGACACCCTCGACCAGCTCGTCTGCTTTACCGACTGTACCGGCGAAACCACCCGTTTCGGTTACACCGAATACGGCGATCTCGAAACCGTTACCGATGCGCTGGGCCATACCACCCGCCACCACTACGACGCAGCGGGCAACCCCGTCCGTACCGACTATCCCGACGGCAGTCACGAAACCTTCGAATACGACCGCCTCAACCGGCTGACCGCCCACATCGACGGACTTGGTGCCAAAACCGCTTACGAGCTCGCAGTGGACGGACTGCCGCTCAAACGCACCAACGCGTTGGGTCATACCTACGCCTATGACAAAGCCGGCAACCTGATTCAAAGTGCCGACCAAAGAAGCGGCGTACTCAATTACATCTACGACAAAATCGGACGGATTCAGGTCATAAATACTGCAATCAAATATTTGTCATAATCTACTAAAAGCATTTATTATTACATATCTAATAATCATAATTTAAGGGAAAATGTTCATGGCGTGGCGGTTTGTGTTGCCTGCTTGGGTGGTGGGTGTAGTGCTTTCGTTTGCGTTGCCGTTTGTGCCGCCATGGTGGGCTTGGTTGTCTGTAATCATTGGCGCGCTTGCGTTGTGTCGAAAATTTGCTGTGGCTTGGTTGGTGCTGGCTGTTTGCGTGGGTATGGCGTTTGGAGTGTGGCCGACCGGGCTGGTGTTGGCCGGTCAATGGCCTGCAGGGGAGGTGGCGGCTAAAGTTTTGACGGTTGAAGTGGCGGATATGCCGCGTGATGATGGTCGGCGCGTGCAGTTTGCGGCAAGGGCTTGGGATGAACAGGGGCAGGCTTTTGATTTGATGTTGTCGGATTATCAGCGGCGCGATTGGGCGGTGGGCAGCAGGTGGTCTGTATCGGCGCGGGTAAGGCCGGTGATCGGTGAAGTGAATGTGTGCGGTTTGAACCGTGAAATATGGGCTTTGGCCAATGGTATCGATGGCATGGGTACTTTGGGGCGCGACAGGAAACTCGTGCGGCAAGGTGGCGGTTTCGGTTTGGCTAATATGCGTGATGCGGTAAGCCGGAGTTGGCAGAGAACAGGGGACAAATATCCTGAGTTTTCAGACGGCATAGGGCTGATGCGTGCTTTGAGTATTGGCGAGCAATCGGCGTTGAGGCCGCCTTTGTGGCAGGCATTCCGCCCTTTGGGGCTGACACACTTGGTCAGTATTTCGGGCCTGCATGTGACGATGGTGGCGGTATTGTTTGCCTGGCTGATTAAGCGAATTTTCCGTTATTTGCCGTGGATTCCGGCAAAACCGCGTGTGTGGATATTGGCAGGCGGTGTTGCCGGTGCTTTGTTTTATGCGCTTTTGGCCGGTTTTTCCGTACCGACGCAACGCAGTGTGTTGATGTTGGCTGCGTTTGCGTGGGCATGGTGGCGCGGCAGTGGCGGCTCGGGCTGGACGGCGTGGTGGCAGGCTTTGGCCGTTGTTTTGTTGTTGGATCCGTTGGCTGTATTGGGCGTGGGAACTTGGTTGTCTTTCGGTTTGGTTGCTGCTTTGATTTGGGCTTCATCAGGCCGTCTGAAAGAGTCGGGCTGGCGGTTGGCTGTACGGGGACAATGGGCAGCGACTGTATTGTCGGTGGTATTGCTGGGCTATTTGTTTGCTTCGTTACCTTTGCTCAGTCCGTTGGTTAATGCGCTGGCTATTCCTTGGTTTTCTTGGGTGTTGACGCCGTTGGCTTTGCTGGGTTCGGTTTTTCCGTTTGAACTTGTCCAGTTGGTAGCGGCATTTTTGGCGGAATATACTTTACGCGGTTTGCTATGGCTGGCTATGGTATCGCCTGAATTTGCCGTCGCAGCGGCGCCCGTGCCTTTGCTTGTGTTGGCGATGATGGCGGCTTTACTGTTATTGCTGCCTAAAGGAATGGGCTTAAAACCTTGGGCATGTCTGGTTTTATTGGGCTTTGTGTTTTACCGTCCTGCCAAGCTGGAGGAGGGGGTGGCAAGAGTTACGGTGATGGATGCAGGACAAGGTTTGTCGGTGTTGATACAAACGCGTAACCGCAATCTTTTGTTTGATACGGGAACGGAGCAAGTGGCGCAAACAGGTATAGTGCCGAGTTTGAACGCGATGGGTGTGCGCCGTTTGGACAGCCTGATTTTGTCGCACCATGATATTGACCATGACGGCGGTTTTCAAAGTGTGGCGGCTGTCGGTACCGATAAATTGCTTGCCGGACAACCTGAATTTTATCCGAATGCAGAGTTTTGCCAAGAAGACAAATGGCAATGGGACGGCGTAGATTTCGAGTTGCTCAGGCCGTCTGAAAATGCAGGCAAGGAAGATAACGACCAAAGCTGCGTATTGCGTGTCGTGGCAAACGGAAAAGCCTTGTTAATAACCGGCGATTTGGGCGTGAAAGGCGAGGCCGGTTTGATTGAGAAATACGGCAATGCGTTGTATAGCCAAGTGTTGGTGTTGGGACATCACGGCAGCAGCACGGCTTCGTCAGGCAGCTTTTTGCATACGGTTTCGCCACAATATGCCGTGGCATCTAGCGGCTATGCCAATGCCTACAAACATCCGACCGTTGCCGTACAAAATCGTGTCCGCGCGCATGGTATTACTTTATTGAGAACGGATTTGTCTGGCGCGTTGGTGTTTGCTTTGGGACAGGACGATATATTTCAAGGCCGTCTGAAAAAGGATAAGTTTTATTGGCAGAAGAAACCGTTTGAGTAAAAAGGCTAAAAGGCCGTCTGAAAGACTTTTCAGACAGCCTTAATATTTTTTATTGACGGGCATTATCCAAATTTTGTGTGAATCCAATTGTGGATAGTTTATTTTACTCATTGATAATAAAGGATAAAATAAATTTGATTAAATAATAGGCAAATAGAAAAGAGGAAAATAATTACAAAGTTATTAGTAATAATCGGTATGATGTTCTGTATATCAAGCAGAGCCTAAAGCAGCACAGAGTTCGCACGTTTCTATAATGAAGATGCTGCGCAACTGACAGCCGCCAATATTATCGGCTGATGGTTGTTTTAAAGTTTAAGGCCGTCTGAACCTGATATTTCATGTTCAGACGGCCTTAAACTTATATAATATCCGACCCAACTGTTTAAAAAGGCTATCGCCATGAACACCATACGCACCAAAATTTGTGGTATTACCCGACCTGAAGACGCGCTGGCCGCGGCCGAATTGGGCGCGGATGCCATCGGGCTGGTGTTTTATGCCAAGAGTAAACGGGCAGTGAGTATTGAGCAGGCGCAGGCGGTTGTGAAAAACCTGCCGCCGTTTGTATCGGTGGTGGCCTTGTTTGTGAATGAAAACGAGCAAACCATCCGCGAGATTTTGCGTCAGGTGCCGATAGATGTGATTCAGTTTCACGGCGATGAAGACGATGATTTTTGCCGTCGGTTTGACCGCCCGTATTTGAAGGCCGTGCGCGTACAGTCCGCTGCCGATATTCAGACGGCCTGTGCCAAATTTCCGAATGCACGCGCCTTGCTGTTTGATGCCTATCATCCGACTGAATACGGCGGTACGGGACAAAGTTTCGACTGGACCATGTTACGCGGCAATATCGGCAAACCGTGGATACTTGCCGGCGGATTGACAGCGGAAAACGTTGCCGAAGCGGTAAAAATCAGTGGCGCGGCGGCGGTGGACGTGTCCGGCGGCGTGGAAATCTCCGGCGGGGTTAAGAGCAGGGAGAAAATGGCGGCGTTTATTCAGGCAGTAAAGGCCGTCTGAAAATTTGTTTGAATGAAAAACAATCGGAATACAGATATGCAAGAGTCAATCGTTGAGTCCCACCCCTTCGCAGCCTTGTTGCCCCCGCAGGCAACAGTCATGATGATGGGGACGTTTCCGCCTAAAGAAGAAAAACACGCGATGCAGTTTCATTACCCGAATTTTCAAAACGATATGTGGCGTGTGTATGGGCTGGTGTTTTTCGGCGATGCGGCGCATTTTCAAAAGCAGGGCGAAAAAGCGTTTGATGCCGATAAAATCAAAGCGTTTTTGAGTGAGAAGGGGATTGCATCTTGTCCGACCGTGTTGAAGGTAATACGCGAACATGGCAATGCTTCGGATAAGTTTTTAAAAGTGATAGAAACCGTCGATTTAGCGGCAGTATTGGCGCAAATGCCCGAGTGCCGCCATCTTTGTACCACCGGCGGCAAGGCAACCGAAGTTTTGTTGGAGATTCAAGGCAGCGGCATGAAAATACCGAAGACCGGCGAAACAGTGCTGTTTCCCTATGCAGGACGTGAGTTGACCCTGACGCGCCTGCCTTCGACTTCGCGTGCCTATCCTTTGAGTTTGGCGAAAAAAGCGGCGGCGTATCGGGCTTTTTTTGAAATGACTGGATTGACTGTTTTTCAGGAGTAGGGCGATGGACCGTTATGAAATCTCTTTAATGACGTTTATGGCTTTGTGGTGGCTTGTTAATGTCGTCTCAGTGTGGCTGAAGGCCAAACAATGGCATATCAGGGTATTGTTGGGCGGAACGCTTTTGTATGTGATACAAATATCTGCAGTCGTTATGTCTGTTAACGGCCTTAATTGGATATTTTTGAACGTAAGCACTATAAATACCAATGAGTTGATTATTGCTTTGCTTGTGCTTAACTTTCTGGGTTGGTGGTTGCTGGCACTGTGGCTGGGGATGTTGGCATTGAAACTATGTCTGAGAAACAAAAACGAAGAAAAATATATTGCGCCGCCGTTGGGTGCGGCATTGCTTGCAACATCGAGCAGTACGCTGTTGTTCCTATTTTGTCTGCTGATATTATTATTCAATTAGTTGCCGACAAGATGAATGGAAAACGGCTATAATTGCTGACAATTTTTACTTTCAGACGACCCTTTACTGAATCAGGCCGTCTGAAACCAGAAAACGAACAAGGAAAAATTCCATGAAAAATTATCACGCTCCCGACGAGAACGGCTTTTTCGGCGAACACGGCGGCCTGTACGTTTCCGAAACCCTGATTCCTGCTTTGCAAGAATTGGCAGAAGCCTATAAAGCAGCGAAAGAAGATCCTTCATTTTGGGAAGAGTTCCGCCATGATTTGAAACACTATGTCGGCCGACCCAGCCCTGTTTACCATGCCGCGCGATTGTCCGAGCATTTGGGCGGCGCGCAAATCTGGCTGAAGCGTGAAGATTTGAACCACACCGGCGCACACAAAGTCAACAACACCATCGGTCAGGCATTGCTCGCCCGCCGCATGGGCAAAAAGCGCGTGATTGCCGAGACCGGCGCGGGTCAGCACGGCGTGGCTTCTGCCACCGTCGCCGCACGTTTCGGCATGACTTGCGACGTGTACATGGGCGCGGACGATATCCAACGTCAAATGCCCAATGTGTTCCGTATGAAATTGCTTGGCGCGAATGTCGTTGGCGTCGACAGCGGCAGCCGTACTTTGAAAGACGCGATGAACGAAGCCATGCGCGAATGGGTGGCGCGTGTGGATGATACGTTCTACATCATCGGCACTGCCGCAGGCCCTGCACCGTATCCTGAAATGGTACGCGATTTCCAATGTGTGATCGGCAATGAAGCCAAAGAACAAATGTTGGAAGCCATCGGCCGCCAACCTGACGTTGCCGTTGCCTGTGTGGGCGGCGGCTCGAACGCCATCGGTTTGTTCCATCCCTATATCGAAGAAGAAAACGTACGTTTGGTCGGCGTAGAAGCCGGCGGTTTGGGCGTGGACACCCCCGACCACGCCGCGCCGATTACCAGCAAAGCCCCTATCGGCGTATTGCACGGTTTCCGTAGCTACTTAATGCAGGACGAAAACGGCCAAGTCTTGGGTACGCACTCCGTTTCCGCAGGCTTGGATTACCCAGGCATCGGCCCGGAACACAGCCATTTGAACGACATCAACCGCGTGGAATACACCGTTGCCAAAGATGACGAAGCACTCGAAGCCTTTGACTTGCTTTGCCGTTTTGAGGGCATTATTCCTGCGCTGGAATCCAGCCATGCCGTTGCTTGGGCGGTGAAAAACGCGCCGAAAATGAGCAAAGACCAAGTGATTTTGGTCAACCTCTCCGGTCGTGGCGATAAAGACATTAATACCGTGGCGAAACTCAAAGGCATTGAGTTGTAAGTCTTATTGATTGAGCAGCAAAGGCCGTCTGAAAAAGCTGGATTTCAGTCTTTCAGACGGCCTTTGTTTCCATAATGATCAGCGTAGTATTTTATCCGCGTAAACTCTATCAAGTCTCGGCGGTTAAGGAAATTTATCCTTTCAAACTGCGCTTGTACGCTTTCTAAACTGATTATTCAAGTTATCCATCACCATGAAACATTTAGCAATCCATCTAAAACTATTGGGCATGGCGGCGTTTTGGGGCGCATCTTGGCCGATGGGGCGGATGCTGGGACAGGCGCTGCCGCCTTTAACGGGCGGTATGCTACGCTTTTTGACGGCGGCAATCTTGCTTTTGGGCTGGCTGTTTGCACGGTATCGGTTGCGTACTTTGGCGGTTTTGTCGCGCAAACAATGGCTTGGGTTGGCACTGGCGGCGGCATTCGGCGTATTTGGTTTTACTGTGTTGTCTATGCTGGGTTTGCAGCGGCTTCCTGCTTCAAGGGCGACGGTGTTGGTCACGTTCAATCCTGTATTGACGATGTTTTTTGCGGCTTTGCTATTTGGCGAGAAGCTCAACGGCAAGATTGTGTCGGGTATGTTGTTGGCAGTGGCAGGCTCGGTATGGGCGGTCACGCATGGCGAGATTGCGGCATTTTTGTCGGGCGGCGGCATAGGGTGGGGCGAAGTGCTGGTGTTTTGCAGCCTTTGCTGCTTGGTTACTTATACGATGATGGGCAGGGCGGTGTTGCAGGGGATTGATGCGCTGACGGTCACCGTGGCTACTGCTTGGCTGGGTGCAATGATGTTGTTGCCGCCTGCGTTGATTTCAGACGGCCTGCCGTTTGGCATGCTTGCCGAAATGGACGGCAGGGGCTGGTTTGCTTTAATTGGCCTGTCTGTCGGCGCAACGGTCTTGAGCTATGCGTGGTATTTTGAAGGCGTGAAGACTTTGGGCGCAGGCAGCGCGGCGGCGTACATCACTTTGGTGCCGGTATTCGGTATTTTGTGTTCCGCTTGGTTTTTGGGCGAGGCATTGCATGTTTCTTTGGTTGCTGGCTGTTTGGCAGCGGTGGGCGGATTGGTGTTGATGCAGTACGGAAGACGTGCCGTCTGAAATAGAAAATATGTTATATAATAATGAAACTGATCAAACCATTGTTTTCAACATGTCTGAACATTCCCCCCTGCTCGATTTCGACCGCACCCACCTGCTCCATCCCTATACGTCCATGACCGACCCGTTGCCTGTTTATCCGGTGCGCCGTGCGGAGGGCGTGCACATCGAATTGGCGGATGGTACGCGGCTGATTGATGGGATGTCGTCTTGGTGGTGTGCGATACACGGCTACAATCATCCTGTTTTGAATCAGGCAGTTGAGGCGCAGATTAAGCAAATGTCGCATGTGATGTTTGGCGGTTTGACGCATGAGCCTGCGGTAGAGCTGGGCAAGTTGTTGGTCGGGATTTTGCCGCAGGGGTTGGACCGTATTTTTTATGCGGATTCAGGTTCGGTTTCGGTGGAAGTCGCGCTGAAGATGGCGGTGCAATACCAGCAGGCGCGGGGTTTGACCGCGAAGCAGAATATTGCGACGGTGCGGCGCGGTTATCACGGCGATACTTGGAACGCGATGTCCGTCTGCGATCCGGAAACGGGGATGCACCATATTTTCGGCAGCGCGTTGCCGCAGCGTTATTTTGTCGATAATCCGAAAAGCCGTTTCGATGATGAATGGGACGAGGCGGATTTGCAGCCTGTCCGCGCCTTGTTTGAAGCGCATCATGCGGATATCGCCGCCTTTATTTTAGAGCCGGTCGTGCAGGGCGCGGGCGGCATGTATTTCTATCATCCGCAGTATCTTCGCGGATTGCGCGATTTGTGCGACAAATTTGATATCGTGTTGATTTTTGATGAAATCGCTACCGGATTCGGACGCACGGGCAAGATGTTTGCCTGCGAACACGCGAATGTCGTGCCGGATATTATGTGTATCGGCAAGGGCTTGAGCGGCGGCTATATGACGTTGGCGACGGCGATCACTTCGCAAAAAGTCACCGAAACGATTTCGCGCGGCGAAGCGGGCGTATTTATGCACGGGCCGACATTTATGGCGAACCCGCTGGCGTGTGCCGTTGCCTGCGCCTCGGTCAAGCTGCTTTTGTCTCAAGACTGGCAGGCAAATATCCGCCGCATCGAAAGCATCTTAAAAGGCCGTCTGAAAGCTGCATGGGACATTCGCGGCGTGAAGGACGTACGCGTTTTGGGTGCCATCGGGGTGATCGAGTTGGAAAAAGGCGTGGATATGGCGCGTTTTCAAGCGGATTGCGTGGCGCAAGGAATTTGGGTGCGCCCCTTCGGCAGGCTGGTGTATCTCATGCCGCCTTACATTATTCCAGACGACCTCTTGACCGAACTTGCCGACAAAACCGTACAAATCTTGAAGGAACACAGCAAATGAAAGGCGTTTACTTCGTTAGTGGCATAGACACGGACATCGGCAAAACCGTCGTCACCGGCGTGTTGGCAAAACAATTGTTGCAGCAGGGTAAAAGCGTGATTACGCAAAAGCCCGTGCAAACCGGTTGCCAAGACATTGCCGAAGACATCGTCGTCCACCGCAAAATCATGGGCATACCCATGCAGGAAGCCGACAAACAAGGGCTGACCATGCCCGAAATCTTCAGCTATCCAGCCTCGCCCCATCTCGCCGCCCGTCTTGACGGCAGGGCTTTGGATTTGGATAAAATCCGTACCACCACTCAAGAGTTGGCGACGCAATACGAAATCGTTTTGGTCGAAGGCGCGGGCGGATTGATGGTTCCGCTGACGGAAGATTTGTTGACCATTGATTATATTCAGCAACAGGCTTATCCCGTCATCCTCGTTACCAGCGGACGGCTCGGTAGCATCAACCACACCCTGCTCAGCTTCTCCGCGCTCAAACAATACGGCATCCAATTGCATAGTCTGATTTTCAACCATATTCACGACAGTAAAGATGAAACCGTTGCCGGCGATACCTTGGAATATCTTAAAGGCCGTCTGAAAGATGAGTTTCCCGAAGCCAAATGGCAGGAGTTGGCCAAAACAGAGGTGTCAGATGGAGCTTGATATACCGCGTGGCACGCTTTGTTCACATGCCGAAGCTTCAAGTCTTTTGTCGTCTGATGCTGAACATCTGCTGACCGTTTCTTCGTTAACTGCCGCTCTGCGCGCTTCCGGCAAGGAGTTTTCAGTCGAGCCGGTGTATTTGGGTTTGACGAAGGGTGCGGAAAACGGAGACGAAATCTTTGTACGCGATGTTTTGCTCAAACTGGACGGCGAAACAGTGATACAAGCCAGAAGCGCGTGCCGACCGGACAGCCGTCTATGGACAGAATTATTGGATTGCGGAACGCAGCCTTTGGGCGAGCGCCTGTTTGACGGTACATTGCCGTTGAAACGTTCGGATTTTGAGTTTCTTCGTTTTGAAGATTCCGACCATCCATCTTTCAGACGGCCTGTTACCGCGCGCCGTTCCTATTTTGATTGGAACGGCGAAACATTGGAATTAACAGAATATTTCTTATTGAAATTAATAGATTTATACCGCTAAGGCTGTCTGAAAATAAAACCAATTACCGATGTTTGTCATAATTCTGTTATAATACAATAAATTAAATTGTTAAGATCTGTTTAATTTTAGACGGCAATAAATTATAATAAGAGCTAAGGCTCTAAAAAACCTTTCCTTCCGAATCGATATATAAACAACGACACATTACATCAATGAACATAAGGCGATTTTTCCTACAAATTCTACCGCGTTACGCTGTCGGACGGATGGTGATATACGCCAAGCTGATGCGCGTCGACAAACCCATTGGTACACTGCTTTTGCTGTGGCCGACTTATTGGGCATTGTGGATTGCGTCTAAAGGCGTTCCCGACGCGGATATTTTTATTGCCTTTACCGCAGGCACATTTCTAATGCGCAGCGCAGGTTGCGTCGTGAATGACTTTGCCGACCGCAATTTTGACGGTGCAGTAGAGCGCACCAAAAACCGCCCGTTTGCCAAAGGTTTGGTTTCTAAAACCGAAGCGCTGCTTTTGACCGTCATGCTGTGTCTGATGGCGGCTTTATGCTTGGTGCCGCTCAACCGTTTTACTTGGCTGATGAGCCTTCCGGCCTTATTTTTGGCCATCACATATCCTTTCACCAAACGCTTTTTTCCATTGCCGCAGTTTTATTTGGGGCTGGCATTTTCGTTCGGTATTCCCATGGCCTTTGCCGCCGTGCAAGGCCGAGTGCCTCCCGAAGCATGGCTGATGTTTACCGCTAATGCCTTATGGACGCTGGCTTACGACACGATTTATGCCATGGCGGACAAAGAAGATGATTTGAAAATCGGTATTAAAACTTCGGCAATCACATTTGGTCATCACGATATTACCGCCTCTATGCTTTGCCATTTTTGGTTTACCGTATTGATGGTGGTGCTGGGTATTAAAATCGGCGCAACTTGGCCTTATTGGCTGGTATTGCCGATAACCGTTTATTGGCAGTATCAGCAGTATGCCGCTATCCGTACGCGCGACCGCCAGTTGTGCTTCCAAACATTTTTGGCCAACAACCGCATCGGCTTGGCGTGGTTTTGCGGATTGGTCTGCCATTATTTCTGGTTGTTTTTGGTTTCCAAATTGTTTTAAAAAACTAGGTTGAGGCCGTCTGAAAAGAAGGGAAAAGGGGTATGCCGGACATACCCCTTTTTATTTAAACCATGATTTAGCCAATGATGGAATTTTTACTTTAAATTAATTATAATCAAATGGTTGGATTATTTCCAGTTCGTTAAAAAATATCAAAAACAACATGGAAAATGTTAGCAGGGCGAGTGTAAATTACGCCTTCAGGATTGAGATTTGCACCGACAATCGGTACAATCCCATTGTTTTGCGACATTTAAAAGAGATACACATGAGCCTGATCGGCGAAATTTTACCTTTGTCCCATATCGTTTTGGATTTGGAAGTCAGCAGCAAAAAGCGTCTGTTTGAAGAGGCTGCACAGCTGCTGGAGAATGAAGCAGAATTACCGAATACCAACGTGTTCGACTGCCTGTTTGCCCGTGAAAAACTTGGTTCGACCGGTTTGGGGCAGGGGGTGGCGATTCCTCACGGCCGTCACGCATGCGTGAAAAAAGCCACCGGTGCGTTTATCCGTACCAAAGAGCCGGTCGCCTTTGATGCGCCCGACGGCAAACCCGTTTCCCTGATTTTTATCCTGCTTGTGCCTGAAAACGCTACCGGCGAACATTTGGAAGTCTTGTCCAAACTGGCCGGCAGATTCTCTCAAAAAGCCATCCGTGAAGCATTGATGGCCGCGACTTCTGCCGAAGAAGTACGCACACTCCTGACCGAAGAGTAATTCATGCCCAGCATATCTGTCCGCCGCCTGTTTTCCGACAATCAGCACAAACTCGAACTTGCTTGGGCTGCCGGCAATTCCGGCGCGGACAACCGTATCGGTGTCGAAGCCGATAAACCCGTCTTGGCCTTGGTCGGCCATTTAAACTTTATCCATCCCAACCAAATTCAAGTTGTCGGCGTAGCCGAAGCCGAATATTTACGCCGTCTGGAATCGGGCGAACTCAACTATGATTTCGGCGAGCTTTTCGACATTCCCATGTCTTTGGTCATCGTCGCCAACGGTTTGCCGGTTTCGCCCAAATTACGCGATTATTGCCATACCAACAGTATCCCCTTGCTGACTTCCAAACAGGAAAGCCCGCACCTGATGGACGTTTTGCGGATTTATCTGCAACGGACATTGGCAACTTCCACCATCAAGCATGGCGTATTTTTGGATGTATTTGAAGTGGGCGTACTCATTACTGGACAATCCGGCTTGGGTAAGAGCGAATTGGCATTGGAGCTGATTTCGCGCGGCCACAGCCTGATTGCCGATGATGCAGTCGAACTTTTCCGTACCGGTCCAGAAATGCTGGAAGGCCGTTGCCCGCCTATGCTGCGTGATTTCCTCGAAGTACGCGGCTTGGGCATACTCAATATCCGCCATATTTTTGGCGAAACCTCCATCCGTCCGAAAAAAATCCTCCAGCTGATTATTAATTTGGTTCCGGCCGACGACGGATACATGAAACAACTCGATCGATTGAGCATCCGTACCGAAACAGAGTCTATCCTCAACGTCAGCATCCGTTCCGTTACCCTGCCTGTTGCAATCGGTCGAAACTTAGCAGTATTGGTTGAAGCTGCAGTGCGCAATTACATCCTTCAATTGCGCGGTAAAGACAGCACCAAAGAATTCCTCGAACGCCATCAAACACAACTCAAAGAAAACGAACAAAACCATGAAAATCGTCCTGATTAGCGGCTTATCCGGCTCAGGAAAATCCGTAGCCCTCAAACAACTCGAAGATTCAGGCTTTTATTGCGTTGATAATCTGCCTTTGGAAATGTTGCCTTCGCTGGTGTTGTACCATATTGAACGCGGCGAAGAAACCCAGCTTGGTGTCAGCGTTGATATCCGTTCCGGTATCAATATTCAGGAAGCGCAAGAGCAAATCCAATATTTGCGTCATGAAGGGCATCAAGTCGAAGTCCTCTTTATTGAAGCGGAAGAGGGTGTGTTGGTTCGCCGCTTCTCAGAAACCCGCCGCGGACACCCTTTGTCCGGCCATAATCTGACTTTGTTGGAAAGCCTGCAAAAAGAACGCGAATGGCTCTTCCCGCTTAGAGACATCGCATATTGCATCGATACGTCCAAAATGAACGCACAGCAGCTGCGTTATGCTGTGCAACAATGGCTCAATATTGAACGTGTCGGTTTGCTGGTCATTCTTGAATCCTTTGGTTTCAAATACGGCGTCCCCAACAATGCCGACTTTATGTTTGATATGCGCAGCCTACCCAATCCGTATTACGATCCGGAATTACGCCCCTTTACCGGCATGGATAAGCCTATTCAAGATTATTTGGGTCAGCAGCCGTTGGCTCAAGAAATGGTTGATGACATCGACCATTTTATTAGCCGCTGGTTACCGCGCCTGCAGCAAGAGAGCCGTAGTTATGTGACGATTGCCATCGGTTGTACCGGCGGTCAGCACCGCTCCGTTTATGTTGTGGAAAAACTGGCCGAACGCCTCAAAGGCCGTTACGAACTCCTTGTCCGCCATCGTCAGGCACAAAGCTTGGCAGGACGCTAACTTGCCGTTTCAGACGGCCTCAAAGGAAGAAACCATGAAAAAAATCAGTCTGACCGCATTATCCCTGCTTATCTTGACCGCCTGTGCAACAGAACCTGTCACTGCTTACCGTTGGCACCGCACCGGCGCGAGCGAAGCTGAAGTTTCCCGCCAAATCAATACCTGCAAATCGCAAGTTCAAAATGGAAATACATCCAAGACGTTTGAGCAATGTATGGATGAAGCAGGTTATTACAGCTACGAGCATGGCAACCTCTAAATCCCGATTGACCGATTATCCAAATGCCGAGGCCGTCTGAAAAAATAATTGTTCAGACGGCCTCAGATACGAATAGAAAGAATAAAAAGACATGGCTATCCAATGGTTTCCCGGCCACATGAATAAGGCAAAAAAAGCCATTGCCGAACGCATTAAAAGCGTTGATATGGTGATTGAGATGTTGGACGCGCGTATGCCTGCTTCCAGCGAAAACCCCTTGCTTGCCCAGTTGTCCAAAGGCAAGCCAAAACTCAAAATCTTAAACAAGCAAGACCTTGCCGATCCCGAGCGTACCAGAGTTTGGCTCGAACACTACAACAGCCGCCAAGATACCCGCGCCATTGCGCTTGATTCTTCCGAAACTGGCGCGCATAGCAAAATTACCCAAGCCTGCCGCGCCATGATTCCGCATCGCCAAGGTATCGAGAAGCCGCTGCGTGTCCTGATTTGCGGTATCCCCAACGTCGGCAAATCCACCTTGATTAACGGTATGATCGGCAAAAAATCTGCCAAAACCGGCAACGAACCCGGTATTACCAAAGCCGAACAGCGCCTTTTCCTTGCAGACGATTTCTGGCTTTACGATACCCCCGGTATGTTGTGGCCAAAAATTATCGTTGAAGAAGGCGGCTACAACCTTGCGGCCGGCGGTGCAGTCGGACGCAACGCGCTGGACGAAGAAGAAGTGGCGCTTGAGCTTTTGGATTACCTTCGCCGCCATTATCTGGCCCTGTTGCAAGAGCGCTATCAAGCCGACAAAGATCCAAGTAGTCATTGGGACGATACTTCTTGGTTGGAGTGGATTGCTAAAAAACGTGGTGCGGTTTTGAGCGGCGGACGGGTTAACTATCAAAAGGCTGCTGAAAATATCCTGACTGATTTCCGTGAAGGAAAAATCGGCAGAATCACGCTGGAAACGCCAAACCAATGGGAAACTTGGCTGAAAAAAGCCAGACAGAAAGAGGCCGAACTCAAAGCCATTCGCGAAGCCAGAAAGGCGGAAAGAAAAGGGCAGCAGCCTTCAGCCGATTAATATAAAAGGCTGTCAGAAATCTATTTTCAGACGGCCTTTTGTTGGAATAGACAATTTAGAGGGCGGTACGGCTAAAGCTGTCTAGGGCTTTATCGGTTTGGATTTGGTTGAACTGCATGATGGTTTTGTCGCCTTGCTTTTCGTCCAATTCGATTTTACGCACCAGCGTATCGCCGTTGATTTCGATACGGTTGAAGATTTGGCGGGTAATGGCGGTTTTCGGAGTCAGGGTCAACGTCCATTTTTTCTCGTTGCCGTTTAATTTCAAATCAAATTGTTTTTCCAAGCCCTGGGTATTGCCGCCCAAAAGGTCGAGGAAGAGTTTGATTTGGCGGCTTTGGCCGTTGAGTTTGCTGGCATTTGGGTTGACCCATTGACTGCCGTTCCATTGCATGATGCCGTCTGAACGCACGCGCAGGGTGGTTTCAAATGGTTTTTGCATTTTCCAGAGCAGGCCTTTTTGTGGGACAAGGGTAAAGCTGCCGCTGGTGGTCATGGGTTTGCTGAGGGATTTGAGCTGGCGTTGTTGGACAAAATTACCTTGCACGTTTTGCGGTTTTTGCAGGGTTTGTGCCAATTCGGCAGGGGAAAATGCCCATAAAGCCGGAGCGCTGATGAGGAGAGTAAGAGAAAGAATGGTTTTTTTCATTGTGTTTCCATAAGGTTTGAGGCCGTCTGAAAGTTCAGACGGCCTTTTATTGCTTTAATTATAAGGCTGACAAGGCCTGATTAAAGGTTGCGCTTGGACGCATCGCTTGTGCGGCTTTTTCAGGATTGGCTGCGTAGTAGCCGCCGATGTCGACCGCTTTGCCTTGTACGGCAGAGAGTTCTTCAACGATTTTGGCTTCGTCAGCAGTCAAAGCGGCTGCCAACGGCGCAAATGCGGCTTTCAGTTCGGCATCTTTGTCTTGCGCCGCCAATTCTTGCGCCCAGTAGAGGGTGAGGTAGAAATGGCTGCCGCGGTTGTCGAGTTCGCCAGCTTTGCGTTTAGGCGATTTGTCGTTCAGAAGCAGTTTTTCGGTGGCTGCATCCAAAGTGTCGGCGAGGACTTGGGCTTTGGTGTTGCCGGTTTTTTGCGCCAGATGTTCAAACGATACGGCGAGTGCGAGGAATTCGCCCAAAGAGTCCCAACGCAAGTGGTTTTCTTCGAGGAATTGTTGAACATGTTTCGGTGCAGAACCGCCTGCACCGGTTTCAAACATACCGCCGCCATTCATCAATGGAACGATAGACAGCATTTTCGCGCTGGTACCCAGTTCCAAAATTGGGAACAAGTCGGTCAGGTAGTCGCGCAGGACGTTACCGGTCACGGAGATGGTGTCTTCGCCGTTTTTCAGACGGCCCAAGCTGAATTTAGCGGCTTCCTCAGGAGCGAGGACGCGGATGTCGAGGCCGTCGGTATCCAGTTCGGCAAGATAGGCTTTAACCTTGGCGAGCAGGCTCTTGTCGTGCGGACGGTTTTCGTCGAGCCAGAATACGGCTGGCGTGTTGCTCAGACGGGCGCGGTTGACGGCAAGTTGTACCCAGTCTTTAACCGGAGCGTCTTTGGTTTGGCACATACGCCAGATGTCGCCGGCTTCAACGTCGTGTTGCATCAGGACATTACCTGCTGCATCAATGACTTGAACTTGGCCGTCGGCTTCGATTTCAAAAGTTTTGTTGTGCGAACCGTATTCTTCGGCTGCTTGCGCCATCAGACCGACGTTAGGAACGGTACCCATGGTTGTCGGGTCAAATGCGCCGTGTTCGCGGCAGAAGTCGATGGTTGCTTGGTAAACACCGGCGTAGCTGCTGTCAGGAATCACGGCTTTGGTGTCTTGCGCTTTGCCGTCTTTATCCCACATACGGCCGGAATTACGAATCATCGCAGGCATAGAAGCATCGACGATGACATCGCTAGGAACGTGCAGGTTGGTGATGCCTTTGTCGGAATCAACCATGGCCAAATCAGGGTTGGCAGCGTAAACAGCAGCGATTTCAGCTTCAACGGCGGCGCGGGTGTCCGCATCCAGTTTGTCCAGATTGGCAAGCAGGTTGCCGAAGCCGTTGTTGACATTAACGCCTGCGGCAGCCAGTTTGTCACCGAATTTTTCAAATACAGGCGCGAAGAATACTTTGACGGCGTGTCCGAAGATAATCGGGTCGGACACTTTCATCATGGTGGCTTTCATGTGCAGCGAGAACAATACGCCTTTAGCTTTTGCGTCTTTCACTTGTTCGGCAAGGAAGGCGAGCAGGGCTTTTTTGCTCATTACGGTCGCGTCGATGATTTCGCCGGCTTTCAGGGCAACAGGCTCGCGCAGCTCTTTTTTGTTGCCTTGTTTGTCGGTGAATACGATGGATACGGAAGTTGCTTCAGGTACGGTAACGGATTGTTCGTTATGGAAAAAGTCGCCGCTTTGCATGGTGGCAACGTGGGTTTTGGAGTCTTTCGTCCATGCGCCCATGCTGTGCGGATGTTTTTTCGCAAAGTTTTTCACTGCCTTAGGCGCGCGACGGTCGGAGTTGCCTTCACGCAGGACAGGGTTTACCGCGCTGCCTTTGATGCGGTCGTAACGTTCGCGCACGGCTTTTTCTTCATCGGTTTGAGGATCGGCAGGATAGTCGGGAACGGCAAAGCCTTTAGACTGCAATTCTTTAATCGCGGCAGTCAGTTGAGGTACGGATGCGCTGATGTTCGGCAGTTTGATCACGTTTGCATCGGGTTGTTTCACCAGTTCGCCCAATTCGGCAAGCGCATCAGGTACGCGTTGCGCTTCGGTCAGGTATTCGGGAAACGCCGCCAAAATACGACCGGAGAGAGAAATGTCGCTGGTTTTGACATCAATATCGGCATGGCGGGTAAACGCCTGCACGATTGGCAACAGGGATTGAGTGGCCAATGCAGGAGCTTCGTCGGTGTAGGTATAGATAATGGTGGATTTAGTCATGGGATTATTCTCTATGTAGGTTAAGTTTTTCTTTTCGGGCACATCGCGAGAAGAAATGTGCTAAGCCTATTATGGCATATTTCGGCGGATTTGGTTGTTGTTTTGATGTTATTGTTTTTTAAGTTGCGGAAAAGAAAAAGGCCGTCTGAAAAGACAGCCTAAATATAAGGACTTATCCGATAATCAAAACAGCATTGCTGCCGCCGAAGGCAAATGATGAGCTGGCGGCGATGCGTTTTTCAGACGGCCAGCGGCTGTTTTCGTCGGTCAAAGCGATGTTGGGCAGCTCGGAATCGGGTACGTTGTCCCATTGTTGCGGCGGCAGTTTGCCTTCCGGATTGTATTGGCGGTTGGCCATCAACCAGGCAAACGCGGCTTCGATCGCACCGGCTGCACCCAAAGTATGACCGGTAGATGGCTTGGTTGAAGTGCAAAGGGTGTGGCTGCCAAATACTTCGGCAACGGCTCGGCTTTCCATGCTGTCGTTGTGTTGCGTGCCGGTGCCGTGCAGATTGATCCAGCCGATGTCTTCTGCTTTCAAACCGGCTTTATCCAAAGCGGCCTGAAAGGATTGGGCTGCACCCAAACCGTCGGGGCGGGGAGAAGACATATGGTAGGCATCGCTACTTGCACCATAGCCCAGCAACTGCATTTCGCCGTCAAAATCGGCATCGCGCGTCATCACGAAAAATGCGGCCGCTTCGCCGATATTGATGCCGTTGCGGTTGGAGGAAAAAGGCTTGGCGATGCTGTCTGAAAGCACTTCCAAAGAGGCAAAACCATTAATCGTCAGCGGAGAAAGCGTATCCGCGCCGCCGCAAATTACGACATCACACAATCCGGCACGAAGCAATCGGGCTGCGCTGATGAGGGCGCGTGCGCCGGAAGTGCAGGCGGTGGAAACGGTATAGCGTAAGCCGTCTAAACCGTAAACTTGGGCGATAAATTCGGAGGGCGAAGCCATGGTGTGTTGCAGCTGTTTGAACGGAACATCCGTCCATTCACCACCTTGGACAACGTGTTGGAACAAAGGGATATTTTCATCTGCGCCACTGGTGGACGTACCAGTCACGACAGCGACCCTTTCTTTGCCGTAACGGGCAATGGCCGTCTGAATCAGTCCGTCTATTTGCGAAAGCGCGTGCAGGATAAGCTGGTTGTTGCGGCTGCGATGCGCTTCGGGAATGCTGTCGGGCAGAGGCATCAGGGTTTCTTTGACTGCACCAAAAGCATGCGTTTTGCCTTTTACCCATTGGTCTGAAAAAGTCAGGGGCGTGTTTTCAGACGGCGTGAGTAAGGCATCGGCATGAACTTGCAAGCCGCTACCCAATGCGCTGGTTAGTGCCGGACGGCTGAGATAAACAGGAGTATTCATGAATTAGTCTTCTGCAATCGGGCTGACCGTCCAGAAAGTTTGGTCGGGGAAGCCGATAAGGAATTGTTCGGAATGGTGGGCGACACACCACAAATCACGCTCGCGGTAGCTGAACACCGCGCCTTTGCCGTCAGGGCAGAAGCCTTGATGGGTGGCGTTTTGTTGGCGGGCTTCAGGGTAAAGCGTGGCGGCTTGTTCGGCGGCCAAAAGCGGCAACAAGGCGGCAAACAATCGGCGCGAACTGGCATTGGGCATCACAAAACCATCATTTTCCCAGCCTTTGGTGCTGACCGATTGGCGCGATACCGGCGCACCCAGTGCATCGGTTTGGACAAAGCGGATGCCGTCTGAATGAGGCTCGACTGCCAAGAGATTGGTTTGAACGGTTTGCCCCGCCGCATTAGTTTGTTCAAGTTTGAACCATTGGCCTTCTTTGGAAAGCGGCGGCAGCGTTTGCGGATGGGGGAGCGAGGTCGCGCATGCGGAGAGCAGCAGTGCAGCAAGCAAAGGGATAAATCGCATAAGGTTTTATCTATCGGTCAAAATATTTAATGGTATGGATGAAGTTTCAGACGGCCTGTTCTGTTTTCAGTCTAGGCCGTCTGAAATACATTCGTCCTTATTCTACCTTCAAATCGCCCACCAATGCGGCAAGTGTGGACAAGCGTTGCTCGGATTTTTCCACGAATGGATTATCCGTATCCCAAGCGTAGCCTGCCAAAATAGACGAAATCATGCGGCTGATTTCAGGACTGCGGTTGGGCGCGTAGATGGCATTTTGGAAGCGGAAATCGTACCAACCGTTTACATAAGTGCGGAACGCGTTCACGCCGATCATCAGTTGGTCGGCAAATTCGGTTTGCCAATCGGCAGCTTCGCCTTTGAGCTGCTTGCCCAACAAATCGGCAGCCAGTTTGGCAGAGTGCAGGGCAATGGTTACTCCGGAGGAGAAGACTGGGTCGAGGAATTCGGCGGCGTTGCCCAAAAGAGCAAAATGTTTGCCGTATAAGGTTTTCACGTTGGCGGAATAGCCTTGGATAGAGCGGAACGGAAAGTCGTTTTCCCAAACGGCTTTATCTAAAATTTCCGCCAGCATCGGGCATTCGTACACAAATTTTTTCAACACGGCTTCTGATTCGCCGGCCAGTTTGTCGGGCGTGCCGACAACGCCGATGGAGCAACGGTTGTCGCCGAAAGGAATCAGCCAAATCCAGACATCGCGATGTTCAGGGTGCGTGTTGATCAGGATTTTATTGCGGTCGAATTTCGGGCTGGTGATGTTGTCGTCGATATGCGTGAAGTGGGCTTGGCGCGGAGGCAGCTCGGACGGACTTTCCAAATCTAAAAGGCGGGGCAGGACGCGACCGTAACCGCTGGCATCCAAAACGAATTTGGCAGTCAGTTCATAGTTTTCGCCTGTATCGGTCGCAACGCTCAAACGTGCCACATTGTCACTGTTGTCAAACGCGGTTACGCCGTGTCCGAAGCGGACATCGACGCCTTGTTTTGCCGCTTCATCAATCAGGATTTTGTCGAAGATGCCGCGGCGCACTTGATAAATAGTACCGGGGCCGTCTGAAAATTTTTCAGTAAAGTTGAAATCTGTGTAACGGCTGCCCCATGAAAACGCAGCACCGTCTTTAAATTGAAAGCTGGGTTCGGCATGCACTGCATCGGCAAAACCGGCTTCTTCCAACATTTCCATGCAATGCGGCAACAGGCTTTCGCCGATGACAAAGCGCGGGAAATGTTGTTTTTCCAATACGCAAACTTTAAAGCCTTGTTTGTTCAGCAAAGCGGAAGCAACCGAACCTGAAGGGCCTGCGCCGATAACGGCAACGTCAAATTCTACGGACATTTGAAAATACCTTTGATTTTAATGATAAATAATGTTTAATCCATCGCCTGAAATTTTTCAGACGGCCTTTTGCAACTTGGCGATAGAAGTTGAAAAAAATATCGCTTCAACTTCAATCGCCTTCATCTTTTGTCTAATTTTTCAACAATGTGCCTGCCAGCCAAATATTGAATGCCACACCGATGGTAACCGTCATACCGAACGCGGCAACGGCGGGCGTGCTGCTGATGGCGAGCAGGGCAAAGGAAATGGCTGTTGTAGCGGCGGCAAGCAGCATACCGCCTAATTTTGCCGGCGCGCTGTGATGTGCAGTAGCGGCATAGACGGCATAGTCCACGCCGATGGCGGATACTAAAAGCAGGCCGAACATGGCAAACAGGCTGACGGGAATGCCGGCCAAACCGAGTACGGCAACGGTGCAGATGGCGGCGGCCAGCGGCACGGCAAGGATTTTGCTGCCGCGTTTGAAACCAAACATTTTCCACAAGAGCAGCCATGCCAACACATAGGAAGCCAGTTTCAACCATGCGGCCTGATTGCGCGTGTGGTGGAAAAGCTCGTTTAAGTGGGCGCGCTTGTCAGCCCAATGTACGCCGGAGACGTGTTGCGCCACGGCGCGTACGGCGGCTTCATCGGTCATGCCGTTCAAACGCACGACGGCAGCAAAATGGCCTGGTTCCACTTCGCCCAAATACAAGGAACGCCAAGCCTCTGCCAAATCGGTATTCAGGCCGTCTGAAAGCGACAATGGTTGCGTATCGGCAGCTTGCAGCAGGGCATCGCGCACGGTTTTGCGAGGAATACCGATTTCTGTGAGCGGTTTCCAGCTATCAGGCAATTTGGTCAATTCGCGCAGGCGGTTTTGCAGTTTTTGCTGTTCCGTTGTCGGCAGGATGAATTGGTCGGGCGATTGGATGCCGGACAGTTTGCCTTGCGCGATTAAGGGCTGCAGGGCACGACCGAGTTCGGCGGTTTTCTTCAATAGGGCATCTTCGCTTTGTGCTTCGGCCACCAAATATTTTCCACCAAAATCCGTGCCGCTCAACTGGCCGATTTGTTGTACCTCGGCCAACATCGCGGTCGGCATATTGACCCATTGACGGATGTCGTCACGCCAGTCGCTGCGCCATAATCCGACTGCCAGCAAAATTCCGCCCACGATTAACCAGCCGCGTTTGTGCAGGCGGTTTTTCAGACGGCCTGACAAGGAATAGAGCTTTTCGGTTAATGCGGCAAAAGGCACGGTTTTGGCACGGTAGTGGCGAAACAGCGGCGGCAGCCATAAAACGGTGGCACCAAACGCGCCAAATAAGGCGAAGCCTGAAAACACGGCGGTTTGGCGCAGTACAGGCAAAGGGGTGAACCACAGCAGCGCGTAGCCCAAGACGGTAATTGTCAGGCTGACGGCAAAACTTGGCAAGACATGTTTCATTGCTGATTCAGCCTGCCAAACGGTCTTTTCAGACGGCCCGAATACCGACGGAGCAAGCCAGTGCAACGGGAAATCCACCAACATACCCACCAGGCTGGTGCCGATGACGATGGTCAGGATATGCACTTCGCCGAAGGTTAATAACGCAACTGCCAATCCGGTCAACATGCCGGCTGCCAACGGCAAAGACAGCAAAAACACGCGGCCGCTGCGGAAGACCCACAACAGCAGCGCAAAGGTCAGCCCAAGTCCGACCATGCTCATCAGCCGGCTTTCTTTTTCTGCGGCTGCTTTGGATACAGCGGCGAACAATGCGCCGCCTGCGCTTAAGGTTTCCGCGCCGTTTTCCGAAGCGATTTGACGGCTTTGCGCCATCAGCGGCAAGAGGGCGTCGTTGCCGGAAAATTGATCGCCGCCGGCGAGCCGTCCGCGTAAAAATACCCAAGTTTTGCCTTGGTCTTCGGCAAACAGCATGCCGTTGTCCATGTCCCACTGCAAACGGCTTTGCGGATTGGCTTTGTCGGCAACAAAGCGTCCAAAGCCCAGCCAGTCTTGTTCTAAAGACAAAGGGGAGGGAGCGGCAAAAGGATTGGCCACGGCTTCTGCGCGCGCTTGAAAATAGGCTTTCGGCTGCTCAAACAGCAGGCGGATTTCGTCTTGCGGCAAAACGGCCAAGCCTAGTTTCTGCATATCCGCCCGCACTTTATCCAAATTCGGCGTCATGCTACTGTCGACTTGTTCAAATACGCCGCTCTTGCGCCATGCATCGGCAATTTGTGCGGCCGTCTGAAAAGCAGTTTCGGCATCGGTACTGCCGGCAAGCAAAATGACTTGCGAATTGAGCTGCGCTTCTGCAGCTTTATCCGCAGCCGTCAGTAAGGCATCGGGTTGCTGCTCGCTTGGCAATAACGCGGTCAAATCGGTTTGGATACGCGTTTGTGAAGCAAAGGCATAAACCAAAAACAGGGTAAGAAACAGGATAAGGGCAGTATAGAGGCGGTTTAGGAGGCGAAGATTCATCGTTCAGACGGCCTTTTGCAAATGCTGCTGTTGGTGTGTGGAATAAGTAAAAGTCCAGTAAATTAAATCAGATTATTATTAGTTTGTCAGTTGTTAGATAGTTTGCCGGTCGGTTAAGTCATTGAGCTTGAGTGAGCCGAAAAACTGCCATTGCAGAGCGACGGTTTTTTCCTTCCAAACGCAGGCAATTGCCATCGTATCCGCCAAAATCGCGCTTGTGCCGCGCCAATCGGTTTGCTTTCCAGCGCGTAAACCGACGGGTTGCCCTGAATCGAAAACATAGCCGACCGATTTCATGTCTGACGGAAAATCCAAATTTGCCGCTTTAATCAATGCTTCTTTGAAACACCATAATCGGTAAAACGTTTCAGACGGCCAGTTTGCCGTTTCCAAATAGTCTTGTTCTTCCTGCGAGCAGATCAAAGCCGACAGCGCTTTAAAATCGCGCGGTCGGATAAATTCGATATCGACACCGGCTGTTAAGGGATGAAGCGCACACAATAAAGCGGCAAAGCCTTGGCTGTGGCTCAGCGATACAGCCGGTAAATCGGTTTGCTGTTTTAATGCTCGGCTGACTTGCCAGTCTTGACGCTGCGCCAGTTGCGGCGTGGCAGCCAAACGTTGTGAATCGGCTGCATTTAGAGACGCATGATCGTAGCAGGCGGCAAAAGACGAATCGGCCAGCAGGCAGTGAAGGGGTGTCGTATCCATAAAATAGAAAAATGCCAAACTTCATGTTGAAGTCCGGCATTTTTGACATTGCTTAGTGGAAGCTGCCTTTCAAAACCACACGGCTGTTGAATGTAGCGATGTGGCATTCGTATTCGTTACCGCCTTTGGTTACTTTGTCAAAGTAGCTAACCAGATGAACGGATTTGGCTTTTTTACGAAGTGCAGTGCTTTGGAAGCGTTTAACCGCGCTCAGGAATGCGCGTTGGCAGGTTTCATCAGGGGTTTTGCCGACTGAGTTGGAGATTTGACGGGAAGTCAAAGTCGCTCCGGATGTGCTGCCGTAGTGAACGCGGATACTAGGATCCAAAGCGGATTTGGCTTCGGCAGAGTTCAAAGCTACATCGACTTTACACATATAAATGTCGTTTTGACCTTTGCCATTGACTTTATGGCCTTCACCCATGCTGCGGCAGGCAGAACCGGCGGCAGTTGTTTTTGGAGTAGAAGTTTGAGAGGAGGAAGTAGATGGTTGGGAATTGCCGGATTGTGAGCAAGCGGCAAGCATCAGGGCGGATACGGCAACCAAAGCAGAAAAACGTAACATACGAACTCCTTTGTAATAAGGGGTGTGAAAAAAGGTTTACAGAAAACAAAATCATTTTAACATATATGAAAGAAGTATAAAAATAGGATGATGTAAAAAATATTATATTTTTATTTAAATGATTTCATGGTGTTAAGAAAGTTTGGGGCGGTCATGCTTGACGAAGGAGGGCAGAAAGCGTATATTGCGGTCTTCCTTAGGAGTAATGGCTGAGAGGCTGAAGGCACTTCCCTGCTAAGGAAGCATGTGGGGTCAACCTGCATCGAGGGTTCGAATCCCTCTTACTCCGCCAAATATGAAAGACACCGTTTATACGGTGTCTTTTTTATTATCCGGAATTTCTTGGAATCCAAGGCCGTCTGAAAGTGTGAAATGAACGATTTGATTATTCTAAACAAGCCTTATGGCGTGATTTGCCAGTTTTCTGCACATGAAAAACATCAGTGCCTTAAGGATTTTGTCGAGAAACCGGGATTTTATCCGGCCGGCCGTTTGGATACGGACAGCGAGGGTTTGCTGCTGACCAATAATGGCCGTTTGCAGGCGCAGATTGCCGACCCGAAATTCAAGCAGGTTAAAACTTATTGGGCGCAGGTGGAGGGTTCTCCTGATGAAGCCAAATTGGATTTATTGCGCCGTGGCGTAGATTTGGGCGATTTTGTCACCCGTCCGGCCGAGGTCAGGGTATTGGAAGAAGGTGAAGCGGATGTTTTATGGCCGCGCGTGCCGCCGATTCGCGTGCGTAAGTCCGTGCCTGATTTTTGGGTGGAAATTAAAATTTCGGAAGGGAAAAACCGCCAAGTGCGAAGGATGACTGCGAAAGCAGGCTTTCCGTGTTTACGCTTGGTCCGCGTGGCAATAGGCCGTCTGAATCTGTTTGATTTGAATTTGGAATTGGGACAATGGCGGTTTGCGCCGCATCGTCCTTAAATAGGATGAATAAAGGCCGTCTGAACTATTCAGACGGCCTTTTGTTATGGAAAAATCAATGATGTGAATGACCGATTTGGAAGGTCAAAGTGGTGTAGTTCGCCTGCTTTTGGCACACGCTTTGATCGGGGAAATCGGCTTTGTGTTCTACGCTGGCTTTCCAGAAACCTTGGCGCAATGGAATGATGCTGACTTCGCCTTTGTCATCGGTGGTATCGGAGAAGGCTTGGGCTTCGGTTTTATGGGTTTTGCTGCGGTCGCTGGTGTCGAAGCCGTCAAATGTGGCGGTAACGGTGGCGTTAGGCAGCGGCTCGCCATTGAAGAGGACGCGGACTTTGAAGCGTTCGCCGACGTGGACGTTGGCAGGGTTGTCCAAAGGTACGATTTCCAAATGTTGGCCGACTTGTTTGGTGATGATGGCGGTATCTGCGCTTTCGTGGCCGACATTGACGATGTTTTTGCCGAACATACGGGTTTGTTCGCAATAGCTTGCATCAGGCATTTCTTTGATGCTTGCCTGCTTCCAGCCCGCGCTGTTTTTTGACCAGAAAGTCGGTTGGTATTCGGCGGTTACCAAGTAGCTGCCGTCTTTGACCGGCAGTTTGCTGCGGTATTGGTAATTGTATGTGCCTTTTTGAATCATGTTTTCTTTGCCTTTTTCAGTCACCAGTTGCATGGGTTTGCTGAAAATGTGCAGGCGGTCTTTGGCGATAGGTTCAAGCTCAGGGAATTCGCCATAGCCCAATTCGGCTTCAAGGTATTCGCCGCCATGTGTGTGGGCGGTTTCAACCCAAACGCGATGGGCGTGTGCGGCAGTGCTGAACAGGAAGGCGGATGCGATAAGCAAAGCGGTTTTTTTCATGATTTCTCTCCGATTTTCGATGTGTAGAAAAGATAGAACAAAGTCGTTCGTTATAATATAACAAAATTATTTAAATTTAAAGAGAGGCCGTCTGGAAGTTTTCAGACGGCCTTTTAGCTGATTGTTTTTTGAGTCGGATTATTGAAACGGTTTAGTCCCCGTCACGACAGACGTCAATCGCTTCCTGCAAACTGCTGACGCCGTAGATTTTCAGGTTTGGAAACTCTTTGTCATGGCGCGGCATATTGGCCTTGGGAACGATGGCGCGTTTGAAGCCGAGTTTTTCCGCTTCTTTGAGCCGCTCTTGTCCGCGTGCGACGGGGCGGACTTCGCCGCTTAGGCCGATTTCGCCGAAAACCACGGTTTTTTCGGGCATGGGGCGGTTGCGGAAGCTGGAGAGCATGGCGAGGATGACGGCAAGGTCGGCGGCGGGTTCGCCGATTTTGACGCCGCCGACGGCATTGAGGAACACGTCTTGGTCGAAACAGGCGATGCCGCCGTGGCGGTTTAGGACGGCGAGCAACATGGAGAGGCGGTTTTGTTCGAGGCCGACTGTGAGGCGTTTGGGGGTGAAGCCGTGCGCGTCATCGACCAATGCCTGAATTTCGACCAAAAGCGGGCGGCTGCCTTCCTGTGTGACCAAAACGCACGAACCGGGCGTGTCGTCGCGGTAGCTGGCAAGGAAGATGGCGGACGGGTTGGATACGCCTCTCAAACCGTTTTCGGTCATGGCGAATACGCCCAATTCGTTTGCCGCGCCGAAGCGGTTTTTGATGGCACGTATCATGCGGTAGTTGGAATGTTGGTCGCCTTCGAAATACAGCACGGTATCGACCATGTGTTCCAATACGCGCGGGCCGGCAATCGCGCCGTCTTTGGTAACGTGTCCGACCAGTATCATGGCGATGCCCATTTGTTTCGCCATGCGCGTCAGTTGGGCGGCACACTCGCGCACCTGCGACACGGAGCCGGGGGCGGAAGTGATTTGGTCGGAATACATAGTTTGGATGGAATCAATGACCACGACTGCGGGCTGATGCTGTTTCAAGGCCGTCTGAATCGCTTCCATGCGGATTTCGGCAAGCAGGTTCACGCCTTCGGTGGGCAGTTCCAAACGTTGCGCACGCAGGGCGACTTGTTGGGCGGATTCCTCGCCGGAAATGTACAGCACTTTGCGACTTTGCGCCATTTTGGCAATGGTTTGTAACAGCAGCGTGGATTTGCCGATGCCGGGGTCGCCGCCGAGCAGGATGACCGCTCCATCGACCAAACCACCGCCCAATACGCGGTCAAGCTCGCCCATGCCGGTCGGATTACGCGGCACTTCGGTCGCGGTAACGGCAGAGAGGGATTGGATGGTCGAGGTGTCCGCCGCCCAAGATTGGAAGCGGGCGTTTTTCGGTTCGGGCGCGGCCAGGCTTTCCTGAAGTGTGTTCCACTCGCCGCAATGCGGGCATTTACCCTGCCATTTTGGGGAAGTACCACCGCATTCGGAACATTGGTAGATGGTTTTGGGGGCTTTTGCCATGGTGTTTTGTTTCCGCAGTATTTTAGTGGGAAGGCCGTCTGAAAAGTGAGGGAGGTTTTCAGACGGCCTTGAGATTATGGGTGTGTTTTTTTGCTGTTTTCAAGATGGTTGAGTATTTTATCCGGATCTTGTTTAAAGTAGCTGGTTTGGTTGCCACTGGCTTTGTCAGTCAATTCCAACATACCGGGCAGGCCTTTGATGATGAGGATTCTGGCTTTTATGGTACTTTTTTCACCTATTTTTTGTTTGTTTTGTTCTTCTTTGCCGTTGATGGAGGTTTTATAGTCAGTTACGGTTTGGTGGATTTCTTGTTTTTTCTCGTCAAATGTCCAATTAAAGTCCTGTCTGATGGTGAAGATTTTGTTGGTGGCTTTGAAACTCATTATGGCGATGTCTGTGCCAGTGTTGTCGGGGTTAAAGATGGTTGTGTTGATAAGAGCGCCTTCTTCGTTTTCGACTGCATTTCCCCAGAAGCCGTGTAGGTTTTCACTGGTGATTTTGTTGGCAATGTACATCTCAGAGGCTTGTTCGGGTTTGGCTGCCGATGATACCGGGGAGTTTAGGAGGAATAGGCTGGTCAGTGCGGGGAGGATGAGTCTGGAAATGTTCATGTTTGTTCTTACCTTGGAGTAGGGAGGTGTTTATAGGCCGTCTGAAAATGGAAAGTTTTCAGACGGCCTTTTATCGGATAAAGATGGGTTTATTTTTTGCTGTCTTTATCCGCATCTTTTTTCGGAGCAGGTTTTTTCGCTGCCAAACCCAAAGATTTTTGCCATTCGGCTGGATTTTTCACCAAGTCCAAGGCTTTGCGGAGTTGATCATCTTTGGCCGGATTTGGAATGCGGCGGCTGGAGATGTCTTCGTCTTTGTCTTTTTTGGACTTGTCTTTATCGGCTTTGGTTTCTGCGTTGGCAGGCGTTTCAGTGCTGCTGTTGACGTCTTGGCCGCCCAACGGATTGCCGATATGGCCGACCAAATCGGCTTCGCGGCTTTCAAAAGCGCGGTCTTTGTCTTTGACTTCAACGTCAGGAACAATGCCTTGCGCTTGAATCGAGCGGTCGTTTGGTGTGTAGTAAAGGGCGGTGGTCAGTTTAACTGCGCTGCCGCCGGAAAGCGGAATCAGGGTCTGTACTGAGCCTTTGCCGAAACTTTGTGTGCCGACGACGACGGCGCGTTTGTGGTCTTGCAATGCACCGGCAACGATTTCGGAAGCGGAGGCCGAGCCTGCGTTAATCAGGACGGTCATAGGAATGGTTTTCAGCTCGGCAGGCAATCCTGCCAACGGGTCTTTGCCGCTGGTGGTGATGTAGTCTTCGGCAGTTGCTTTGAGTACCATGCCTTCTTTTTTGTTGCGGCCTTTGGTGCTGACAACGGTTACGTCAGGTTGCAGGAAGGCTGCGGATACGCCGACTGCACCGTTGAGCAGGCCGCCCGGGTCGTCGCGCAAGTCGAGGATGATGCCTTTGAGCGGACCTTTGTTTTCTTTGACAAGGGCTTGCGCAGCTTCGTTGAGTGCGGCAACAGTGCGCTCTTGGAATTGGGAGACGCGGATGTAGCCGTAGTCTTTTTCAAGCAGATGATGGCGCACGCTTTTGACTTTGATGATGGCGCGGGTCAGGTTGACGACGATGGGTTTGTCGGCATTTTTGCGTGAAAGGGTCAGGGTGATTTTGGTACCCGGTTTGCCGCGCATTTTTTTGACGGCTTCGCTGACGGTCAGGCCGCGCGTAGAGGTATTGTCGATTTTGACGATGAAGTCGCCACTTTTTACGCCGGCGCGTTCTGCCGGAGTGTCTTCAATCGGGGCAACGACTTTGACGAAGCCGTCTTCCTGTCCGATTTCCATGCCCAAGCCGCCGAATTCGCCACTGGTGGATTCTTTCATTTCGGCATATCCTTTTTTGTCCATATACTCGGAATGCGGATCGAGATCGGACACCATGCCTTTCATTGCGCCTTCAAAGAGCTCGGCGTCGGGTTTGTCTTGGTAATAGTTGGCTTTGATTTGGCCGTACACTTCTGCCATGGTGCGGATGGTTTGCACGGGCAGGGCCTCGTTGTCTTTTTTGTCTTTTTCGGCGGCAAAACTTTGTACACTCAGGCTGAGGGCGATGCCGCTAAACGCGCCGAGAGTGTAGATTGCAACTTTTTTTAAAGTGGATTTTGTTGACATTCGTTTGACTTTCTTTTTGTGTACGGTAAGCAAAGTAGTTTTTGTTTTCTCTGAACCCGTTGACTTTATGTGATTTAAACGCTTGGAACAATAAGTTTAAGGTAAAAGTTTGTTGTTTAATGTGCTGAACAGGCGTGAAAATCGTGTTTTATTGTAGTTTATGATGAAATTCAGACGGCCTGAAGGGGAAAGCTCACTCAGGCCGTCTGAAACATCAGTTAATCCATGAAAGCGGATTCATGACTTGTCCGTTGTAGCGGACTTCAAGGTAAAGGCCGGTTTCACCCGACGGCAAAGTGCCGCTGGTGCCAATCTTACTGCCGGCATTGACGGCGTAGTTTTGGGCAATGTCGATTTCGCTCAGACCGGAGTAAATGCTGACATAGCCGTCGCCGTGGTCGAGGACGACTACTTTGCCGTAGCCTTCAAGCTCGCCGGCAAAAGTAACTGTGCCTGAGGCAATGCTGCTGACCGGAGCAGGAACAGTATTGTAGAACACGCCTTTCCAAACTTCGCCATCGCCGCGGTCTTGACCGAACAGACCTGCCAATGTGCCGTTGACCGGTTTTTTCAGACGACCTTGCATACGGCTGAAGCTGTTGGCGTTGCTGACGGTAAAGCCTTGGGTGTTGGGGGCTTGTAGTTTCATGTCTTCGTCAGTCAGCGTGGACATGGCGGCGCGTTCGGCTTCGGCTTTTTGTTGGGCGGCAGCCTGCTCTTTGCGGGCTTTTTCAGCGGCGGCCAAGCGGGCTTCGGCGGCTTTTTTACGTGCTTCAGCTTCGGCTTTGCGTTGATCGGCTTTGCGTTTTTCCAAATCTTTCAAGAGATTGTTGAGGCGTTGCTCGTTTTCTCTGTGGTTGATTTTCTTTTGCACTTCTTTGGCCATTTGCGCGTTTTGACGGCGGCTTTCAGCTTGTTCGGCGGTATTGGTTACGCCTTGTTGACGCAATGAAGCTTGGATATTGGCTTGCAGTTTTTTCAGGTAAGCCAATTCATTGTTGATTTTTTGCTCCTGCGCCGCCAGCTCTTTTTGTTGTTTTTCCAAGTCTCTCATGACTTGGTCGTTGGCGTTGTTGATATAACGCGTGTAACGCAGGAAGCGGGTTTTTTGACCGGCATCGGCGTTTTTCAGGAAGAGGGCGACCGCGTTAGGCTGGCTGTTTTTATAGTTGCCGGACACAAAACGCGAAATTTGGGCGCGCGTGTTGGAAACTTCGGCTTTCAACTGGTTGGCATCGGCATTAAGTTTTTGGAATTTTTCCCATGCGTCGCGTTGTTTGCGGTTGATGCCGGAGAGGTTGTTGCGTGTTTGTTGCAGCTGTTTGAGCGTGGCATTGACATGGATAATGAAACCCTCGTTGCGTTTGGCAAAGGATTTCTTGGTTTCCATATCGTTGGCGGCGGCAGTTACGGCTGCTTTGAAATCGTTGTCGGCTGAAGAGATGGCTTTAGGCTCAACTTTAGGCTCGGCTTTTTTGTTTTGCTCTTTGGCTTTTGTGTCTTTTTTAGCGTCTTTTTTGTCTTCGACAGCTTTTTGGGCAGGCTCTTTAGCTTCGGCCTTTTTGTCTTCGGCTGTTTTTTTTCCGGGCTCTTTGGTTTTTTTGCCGTCTTTTTTATCCTCAACCGCTTTTTTAGCAGGCTCTTTGGCTTTGATTTCCTTAGGTTCTGCTTTTTTTACGGGTTCTTTAGCTTTGCTGTCTTTTTTATCTTCAACAGGTTTCTTGTCTTGTTCTTTGGCCTTGCCGGATTTTGCGGCTGTGGCTTTTTTGTCTTTTGCCGTTTCTTTAGGCTCTTCGGCTTTGCGGCTGGACTTTTTATTGTCGGCAGCGGCTTCGGCGACTTTAGCCGTTTTGTTTTTGGCTGAAGCGCGTTCGTTTTTGTCGGCGGTTTCCTTCTCTTTGGCAGCTTTGGCTTTAACCGCTTTTTTGTTTTCCTCTTTTTCTTTTACCGCTTGTTTTTTTGAGGTTTCTTTTTTTACATCTGCCTTAGCGGCTTCTTTCTCTTTTTTTACGGGCGCAGCCTTTTTGACAGTGGCCGCTTTTTCTTTCGGCGCGTCTTTGGCAGCATAGGTTGGCAGGGAGAAACTGAGCAACAGGGCGAGAATGAGGGGTTTGTAACGCATGGTTCGATCTTGCTATCAAAGTAGGAACAATAGGACGGATTATACTGTCTGTCAGGCCGTCTGAAAATAATATCGGGTTGCAATATGGACGAACGGTCTTATATAGTAACGATAGAGTGGGCGGACGGGGTTTAGTCTGCCTGGAAACTGACAGTCTGCATCGACAGGATATTATGAAAAAATATTTATTAGTAGTGTTGGGTGCCATGGTTTTGGCGGCTTGCGGTGACAATACCGATAAAATCGGACGCGCCAGTACGGTGTTTCATATGCTGGGTAAAAACGACCGTATCGAAGTGGAAGGTTTTGACGATCCTGATGTGCAGGGGGTTGCCTGTTATATTTCGTACGCGAAAAAAGGCGGTTTGAAAGAAACGGTCAATCTGGAAGAAGATGCCAGCGACGCATCAGTTTCCTGCGTGCAAAGTGCGGAAGTCATCCGTTATAACGAGGCTGCGGTTTTGAAACCGCGACAAGTGTTCAAACGCAGTGCCAGCATAGCATTTAAGAGCCAACAGATTATCCGCTACTACGATCCGAAACGTAAGTCTTTCGCTTATTTGGTGTACAGCGATAAAATCGTTCAAGGTTCGCCGAAAAACTCTTTGAGCGCGGTATCGTGTTTTGCCCATGCGAAAACCGATACGCCGGTACCGGCAGGCGGCGCAGTTTACGGTGCGTGCGTGGTGGATGCGCCGGTTACCGACGGACAAAAATAATAAAATCAGCTTATAGATATTAAGAAGAATATGAATTTAGCCAACCATTTCCTGATTGCCATGCCTCATATGGACGATCCGTTTTTTACGGATACGGTCATTTATGTGTGCGAACACGATGAAGAAGGTGCGCTGGGCATCATCATCAACAAGCCTTCGCCGATTACCATGGACATGATTTTCGCCGCCGCCGACCGCAATATCCCGTTGCGCCTGCAACATGAAAACGTGATGATGGGCGGGCCGGTTCAGATTGAGCGCGGCTATGTCGTGCATACGCCGATCGGGCGCTGGCAAAACAGCATGGTGGTAACTGATAATGTGGCGCTGACTTCTTCGCGCGATGTGATTGAAAACTTGTCTAAAGAAGGTGCAGTGGACAAGGCTTTGATCAGCATTGGTTATTCGAAATGGGGTAAAGGGCAGTTGGAGCGCGAGCTGGCAGAAAATGTTTGGCTGACCGTCCCTGCGGACGAGCATATTCTGTTTGATGTGCCTTACGAGCTTCGTTATGCCGCCGCTTTTGAAAAATTAGGCATCAATCCGAACGCCTTGGTTTCAGGAGTCGGCCATGCCTGATGCACCAAAAGGCACGGTTTTGGCTTTTGATTTCGGCGAGGCGCGTATCGGCGTGGCGCAGGGCGATGCTGAGTTGGGTATGACCCATCCGCTGGCGACGATAACCGGCAACAGCAATGATGAGAAATTTGAGGCCATTGCCAAGCTAGTCAAAGAATGGCAACCCAAGTATTTTGTGGTCGGACTGCCGACGCATACCGATGGCACGGAGCATGAGCTGACCCGTTTGAGCCGTAAATTTGGCCGCCGTTTGCACGGACGTTTTAACTTGCCGGTTTATTGGGTGGACGAAAGGATGTCTTCCCTATACGCGGAAAGCCTGCTTGCTGAAGCGCAAGTATTTGGCCGAAAACAAAAATCCGTACTTGACCAAGTGGCGGCGCAGGCAATTTTACAAGGCTTTTTTGAAGGTGGCGCGGCTGAGTATTTCAATGGCCGCGAAGAATAGTATTATTCATTATAAAGGCCGTCTGAAAATGGGTTTCAGACGGCCTTTGTTTTGTTACGGCTTTGAGATAAAAGAGGTTTAGTTTGGTTAATCCTGATTTTTTCAGCACAAATTTTGCTACACTCCGTTTTCTTTTTTTAGACACAAATACAAGGAAAAAGTCATGGCACTCATGGACAATCTTTTGAATGCGGCTACTCAAATGTTGGGTGGCAACAACGAAAACGGCGCACAAGGTTCTCTGACCGATATGGCGATGGATTTAGTGAAACAGCAAGGCGGCGTGGGCAACCTGATCAACCAACTGCAACAAGGCGGTTTGGGCGATGCTCTGAGCAGCTGGGTTTCCAACCAATCCAGCAACCTGCCTGTGTCCGGCAGCGATCTGCAAAATGCTTTGGGCAGCGATACCGTGAACCAAATCGCGCAAAAATTCGGCGTGGATGCCGGCCAAGCAGGCGATTTGTTGGCAAAAGTGTTGCCAGACTTGGTCGATAAAGCGACGCCTAACGGCACGGCTCAAGATGCGGATGGCTTCGGCTTGGACGACATCGCTTCTATGCTACTGAAAAACTTTATGAAATAATGAGTTGAATCATTTGATAAGGCCGTCTGAATCCGTTCAGACGGCCTTATAACTTTTGGTTCGCGGTAAATAACCAATAAGTCTTTTTCTGATGGAGACGGATGGCTTATGATGTGCACTTCATTTCACCAGATAAGAAGGTTATACACATGTCCCGCTTGACCATACACACAGTCGAAACCGCTCCTGAAGCCGCCAAACCACGCATTGAAGCCGTATTGAAAAACAACGGCTTTATTCCTAACCTGATCGGCGTTTTGGCCAATGCGCCTGAAGCTTTGGCGTTTTATCAAGAAGTTGGCAAGCTGAATGCGGCCAACAGCCTTACTGACGGCGAAGTCGAAGTTGTCCAAATTATCG
This sequence comes from Neisseria sp. P0017.S009, assembly GCF_051957375.1. Classification (NCBI taxonomy): domain Bacteria; kingdom Pseudomonadati; phylum Pseudomonadota; class Betaproteobacteria; order Neisseriales; family Neisseriaceae; genus Neisseria; species Neisseria sp. P0017.S009. The sequence goes on along the minus strand of NZ_JBQCWL010000001.1, from coordinate 383,187 downwards.
CCGCCCGTACCAACGAATGCGGTTTCTGCGTTGCCGGCCACACCAAACTGGCTACCCTGAAAAAACTGTTGTCCGAACAATCCATCAAAGCCGCACGCGCGTTGGCTGCGGGTGAGTTTGACGATGCCAAACTGAGTGCTTTGGCGACATTCACCCAAGCCGTTATGGCGAAAAAAGGCGCAGTATCCGACGACGAGCTGAAAGCATTCTTCGATGCCGGTTACAACCAACAGCAAGCCGTTGAAGTAGTTATGGGCGTTGCTTTGGCAACCTTGTGCAACTACGTCAACAACCTTGCCAAAACTGAAATCAACCCTGAATTGCAGGCATTTGCCTAATCTCATCAAAGGCCGTCTGAAAATTCAGACGGCCTTTTAGTAAAAAGCAAGGATATCCTTGTTGCCAAGAATAATTCATGAGTAGAACCATCTACGCTTCAAACCTTATTCAGAGGAAAAAATCATGACACGCGAAGCTTTACTGAACAATGTTGCCGAACTCGTTAAAAGCAAGCTGAAACCATTGGTGGACGACATCGACCGCAAAGGCCTGTACCCGAAAGAATTTATGCTGGAATTGGGCAAAATCGGCGGTTTTGCCGCAACCGGTACGGTTGAAGAGGGCGGTAACGGTTTGGGTTTGGCAACGCAAATCGCCGTATTGCGCGAAATCGGTAAAGAATGCGGCGCCACTTCGTTCAGCGCATGGTGTCAGGCGGCTTGCGCGTGGTATCTGCATCAATCCCCCAACCAAGCGGTTAAAGCCAAATATTTGGCCGATATTCTGCAGGGCAAAGTCTTGGCCGGTACGGGCATGTCCAATACCGTCAAACACCTTGCCGGTATCGAAAAACACAATCTGCAAGCCGAACGCGTCGAAGGCGGCTACAAAATCAACGGTGCTTTGCCTTGGGTATCCAATATCGGAGAAGACCACATTTGGGCAAATACCGCCCAAATCGGCGACAGCTATGTGATGTTTATCACCGGCGGTCAATGGGAAGGCGTTACCCTGCAAGATTGCCCTGAGTTCTGCGGTTTGGAAGGCACGCGCACTTACAGCCTGAATTTTAAAGATGTGTTTATTCCCGATGAAGATGTGATCGCTTCGCCTGAGCAGTTCCAGTCTTATATCCCGACCATTAAAGCCGGTTTCATCTTGCTGCAAATAGGTATCGGCGCCGGTGTGATTGACGGTGCGCTCGGCATTATCCGCATGGCCAATGTGGTGAACGCAGAAGTGAACTCATACCTCGACCACAGTTACGATGAGTTGAAAGCTGCGTTGGACGGCGCATGGGCGGAAACCGAACGCCTTGCCGATGATGCGTGGAACAATAAACCTGACACGCTGGCAACCTTGAAACTGCGTGAAGCGGCTGCTGTGTTGGCACTGAACGCCACTCAATCTGCCGCATTGCATGCAGGCGCGAAAGGCTATCTGATGCGCAGTCCGGCGCAACGCCGCGTCCGCGAGGCCATGTTTGTCGCCATCGTAACACCGGCCATCAAACACCTGCGTAAAGAAATCGCCGCTTTGGAAGCAGCTCAATAAATTCAAAATATCAACAATAAAACACACGAAAGGCCGTCTGAAAATACGGTTTCAGACGGCCTTTTTAAAATAGAAGGAATACAAAATGGCTCAATATATGTGCGGCCCTTGCGGCTGGATTTACGATGAAGATGTCGGCGACCCCGAACATGGCCTGCCGGCAGGTACCAAGTTCGAAGACATTCCCGACGACTGGAAATGCCCTGAGTGCGGCGTAGGCAAAGAAGATTTCTACCTTCTGGACTTCACCATATAAATTACCCGATTATTTAATAAAAAGGCCGTCTGAAATTTCAGACGGCCTTTGTTTTATCGGCGGTATAAAGCAACCATGGTTTCAGCCGCTTTGACGCAGCTTTCCACATCGGCAACCAGAGCGATGCGGACGTAGCCTTCGCCCGGATTGCCTTGTTCGGTATCGCGGGCGAGGAAGCGGCCGGGCAACACTTGGATAGCGGCTTTCTGCCACAGGTTGCGCGTAAATGCCAAGTCGTCGCCATCGGGAACTTTCAGCCAAATGTAGAACGACGCGTCAGGCAGTTTGACATCGAATGCCTGTTGCAAAATAGGGATGACGCGGTCGAATTTTTCTTGGTAGAGGCGGCGGTTGTCGATGACGTGTTCTTCATCGTTCCAAGCGGCAATGCTGGCGCGTTGGACGGGAATGCTCATCGCGCTGCCGTGGTAGGTGCGGTAGAGCAGGAAGTTTTTGAGCAACTCGGCATCGCCTGCGACAAAGCCGGAACGCAAACCGGGGACGTTGGAGCGTTTGGACAGGCTGGTGAACATAATAATGTTGCGTGTACCGCGTCCTAATTGCGCCGCAGCCTGCAGGCCGCCGATCGGTTTGTTGTCGTCAAAATAGATTTCGGAATAGCATTCGTCAGAGGCGATAACGAAGCCGTATTTGTCTTGCAAATCAAAAACTTCTTTCCAATCTTCTAATTGCAGGACGCTGCCGCTCGGGTTGTTTGGCGAGCAGACAATCAGGACTTTGGTGCGCTGCCATACGTCTTCAGGCAGGCTGCTCCAATCGGGGTTGAAGCTGGGCGCAGGACAGTTGGCAAAATGGATTTCGCCGCCGCCCAAAATAGTCGCGCCTTCGTAAATTTGATAGAAAGGATTGGGGCTGATAACGACCGGTTTGGGGCCGTCTGAAGCCGGATTTAAAACGGTTTGGATAAAAGAGAACAAAGCTTCCCGGCTGCCCAATACGGGCAGGATTTCATTGTCGGGATTGAGGCTCAAACCATCATAACGGCGGGCCACCCATTCGGCGCAGGCTTGGCGCAGTTCAGGCAGGCCAGCGGTCAGCGGATATTTTTCCAGTTCGTGCAGGGAGGTGGTCAGCGCGTCGGTGATGACTTTGGGCGTCGGGTGTTTCGGCTCGCCGATTTGCAGATGAATGGGCGTCACACCTTCGGGTGCATCAATGCCTTGCATGGCTTCACGCAGGCGGGCGAAAGGATAGGGTTTGAGGTGGTTCAATAATGGGTTCATGATGTTTCTGCCGATAAATTAAGGCAACAATCTTAGCATTTTTTAGATAGATTGGGACAAAAAGGCCGTCTGAAAACAGGGTTTAAATGTTTTCAGACGGCCTTTTGAATGCAGTCAAAACGGTCCCGTCATCACCAACTATTACAGCAACGTCTGCTACGGCCAGCACAGCGACCGCACCTTTTTCACCAATTCGGAAGACATCATCATCGATTATCACTGGGCGCTCAGCAATTCATGGCGTGTGAATTGTAATAATTATGTTTTGGGACGCTCGCCCCGATAAGGCCGTCTGAAAGCGCGAGCTTTAACGAAGTTGGAACACAAAAGCAGCCTGCACTTGGGCTTTCCCAAATGTGCAGGCTGCTTTTCACGCTTTTAGGCTGCTTATCCCTGCCCGCCCATCTTCTCACGATACCACGCCAGCTTCCGCTCCAAAAACGCCCAATGAGCGTCCAATTCCTGCCGTTTGCGTTTCAAAGCCGCCTGATGTTCCTGCAAAATCCGGTAACGTTCGGGGACGGTTTCATCGCCCAAATGCCGCAGCCGCGCGTATTCCTTGATTTGCGCCAGCGGCACGCCCATGTCTTTCAGCCGAAGGATGAAACCCACCCATTCCAAATCGCGCGCACCGTATTCGCGGTAGCCGTTGGCGTTTCGTTCGGGGCGCAGCAGCCCTTCCTGCTCGTAGTAGCGCAGCGTGGCGGCGGACAAACCCGTTTGCGCGGCAAATTCCTTGGTCTGCATCAAATCTCCTTGCTATAAAGTGCGCTTGATAGTTTAACCTGTCCGTGCAATTTTGCAAATTTGAGTATGGAGACGAAAAATGTTGAATCATCAGGATTTAATGGCACGCGGCTTAGCGAAGCTGAACGAAATCGACGGCGAGCAGGGCGACAAGGTGAGGCAGGCGTTGGCGGATATTTCGCCCGATTTGGGCAAATACATCATTGGTTTCGCGTTTGGCGAGATTTACCAGCGCCCGCAGCTTGATGTGCGGCAGCGCGAGCTGGTAACGCTGGCGGCTCTGGCGGCGCAGGGCGGCTGTGAAAACCAGTTGCGCGTGCATATCCACGCTTCGCTGAACGTGGGGCTGACGCGCGATGAAATTGTGGAGGCGTTTATCCAATGTATCCCGTATTTGGGTTTTCCGAAGGTGCTGAATGCGGTGTTTGTAGCGAAGGAGGTGTTTGCGGCGGCGGAGTGATGCAGGCTGCCTGAAACCTAAAAAGGCTACCTGAAAGCGCAGCTTCAACGAAGTTAAAACGGAGTTCCTGAGAAACGAAAAGCAGCCTGCACATCCACAAAACAAATTGATGCGTTTATTTGGCAGGGACGACGGGCAGGGAACCGTTCAAAAGATAATGAATGGTTTCTTGAACCGTACGGATGGCGTTGCCAAACGGCAATGGGTCTTTGCCGCGGAAAAACAGGCCTTTATCGACCTCGCCGCGGAATGCGGCGGAAAGTTGGATGTCGATACAGAATTGACCGGCTTTGGCCAAACCGTCGCGCAAGCCGCAGCTGGTCAGGCAGTTCAGGCCTTGGGTGCAACGGCGCGGATCGTTTTTGGCGTTGGCTTGCAATTTGGCCTCGCGTTTGATGTAGTTGTCGAGGAATTTGGTGCGCACGCCGCGTGCAGGCAAACCGGCAACAGACATGAATTCAACCACTTTTTCGGTTTCCGCACCGGCCAGCGTTTTCTTGAAGTTGATGTGGGCATCGCCTTCTTCGGTCACGGCAAACGCGGTACCGATTTGAACGGCGGACGCGCCCCAGTTTTTCAAGGCTGTTTTGACTTTTTCAAAGTTTGCCATGCCGCCGGCGAGTACCAACGGGATTTTTTCGCTTTCCAAGCCCAAGTTTTTGAATACTTCAAACGTTTCTTCAATAACGCGTTTGAACTCGAATTTGGCATCGTTCACGCCGTCAACGGTTGCCGCACCCAAGTGGCCGGCTGCGTGGGCTGGGTGTTCGATAACGATGGCATCGGGCAAGATGCCTTTTTTCATCCAACGTTTCAAAACGATGTTGATACCGCGTGATTCGGACAAAATAGGGAAAAGGGCGACATCTTTGTGATAGCCCTCGGCCATTTCCGGCAAGTCCAAAGGTAAACCTGCGCCCATTACAATCGCGTCTGCACCGGATTCGCAGGCCTGACGGACGTAGGCGGCATGGTCTTTGACGGCTTTCATGACGTTGACGGCGATCATGCCTTTGCCTTCTGAATCGGCTTTGGCTTTTTTGATTTCACGGTCAAGCGCGATGCAGTTGAGGCGGGTGTATTTTTCTTCGCTGGAATCGATTTTTGATTCAGCCAGCAAATCTTCGTGCAAGTGGCGCAAATCGACGCTGGCGATGGTACCTACGCCGTTTTCGCGCGCAACCGCGCTAGAGAGTTTTGATGCGGAAACGCCTACACCCATACCGCCTTGTACGACGGGGATCAGTGATTTGCCACGGATAATCAATGGGTCAAAGTTGTTTTGCATGGATGCTCCTTCATAGATTCTGGATAGTGCCGTCTGAAATCCTATGAAATGGATTGGATAACGGGCTGATGTGTATATAAATAAGTGTGTTTTTCGCCGCCGTTTTTCAGACGGCATGAGGCGTGTTTTTAAAATTTTAGGAATTATACTCTAAGTTAGTGTAAAAATTAGAGTATTAATACAGTTTTTTTAAAGAAAAAATTGAAAAGTCTTGTTAATAAAGGAATAAATTTTATGATGGGTTGGATTGAGGAGGCGAAATTGCAAACAAAATCTACAAAGAAAAAGGCCGTCTGAAATTTCAGACGGCCTTAAGTATGGGAATCGGACAGATGTCGGATTACATTTGTTTTTTAGCGGCATCAATGGCGCGTTGGTCAGGGTTGATCAAGATTTCAACGCGGCGGTTTTGTGCGCGGCCTTCAACAGTAGCGTTGGAGGCGATTGGTTGACGGGAGCCGTAACCGAAAGTGCTCAAACGGGTGCTGCTTACGCCACGGGATTGCAGGAAAGTGGCAACAGATTCGGCGCGGTTGCGAGACAATGGCTCGTTGATGGCGTCGTTACCGGTGTTGTCGGTGTGGCCGTTGATGGTCAAAGTGGTGTCAGGATATTGAACCAAAGTTTGCGCAGCGGCAGATAGGGCGCTTTGAGCATGGCCGCTCAGGGCGGCGCTGCCGGTAGCGAAGGTTACGTTTTCAGGCATAACCAGTTTGATTTGGTTGCCTTGACGTTCAACTTCGATGTTGGTGTTGGCCAGGCTTTGACGCAGTTTTTTCTCTTGGTAGTCCATGTAACCGCCGATACCCGCACCTACTGCACCGCAAGCCAATGCGGAGTTACGCGCGCCTTTACCGCCGTGGGTCAGTGCACCAACGATGCCGCAAACAGCCGCACCGCCCAAACCGTACATAGCGGTTTTGCTGGCGGATTGTTGGCCGGTAACAGGATCAGTTACACAGCCGGTGAGCGCCAAAGGAATTGCAGTGGCAATAACGGTCAGGGGTTTCAAGAATTTCATGTCGTATCCTCTTTATTAGATGACGGCCCGGGCCGTCTGAAAAAATGAATAAAAACCGCGTGGATCATTACGGATTTATGATACTCAATATCCGAAACGCAAAAGAATGGGTTTAACCCGATATTACGAAAATATTTGCCAGTTAACATAATTCTGAAGCATTTCTGCATTTCTCCGACAGTTTGGCCGTTTTGTCGCGAAATAACAAGCAAAGTTTTTTACAGTTTCTTCCGTTTTTTCTGCTTGCGGCGATACCAGTTGACGAATGCCCATTTCAATCTGACCTTGACATCGTATCCCACTGAACCTGCACCCAGTATGAGCAAAACGGCGGAAACGGGCAGGGCGAAATGATGGCCGACCAGATGATAACCCCATGCGCCAACCACGCCGCCCAGTAAAAACGACAGCATCAATCCGCTTAAAAGCCACATTTTCGGTTTGTTAACTCGGACGTGCGGTAGGCGCGGATGATGCTGTTTGGAGTAATAAAGCGCGCGTGAGATTTCAATGCCCAAGTCGGTCGCCGTGCCGGTCATGTGGGTGGAACGGATGGCGCCGCCGGAAAGAAGCGTGATAACCGTATTGTGCATACCCATAATAAAACATAATAAAAACAATGCTAAAGACGGCATAATAAAATCAGAGCCGCCAAAATCCCACTCCATCGCAGCAATACCGAACCAGCCGAATATCAACAGATAAACTGCTTCCAGCCACATGGAAAACCCAAAGCTGCCACGGAAACGCATCTGCTGCGTCCATAAAATTACCCAACCCGAATGCGCGGCACCGGCAACAAAACACAACACGCTGATGAAAGTCACCGCGGCAGACCACCAGTCTTGGAGATACAGCACATCAGCCAAAAGAGACATGGAGCCGGTTACGTGGGAAATATAGCGCGCAAAAGCAAAAAATCCCCCCGCATTAATCGCACCGGCAAGAAAGGCCATGATATAGCCCAGCCGTCTGAAACGGGCATCGGAAATATTGTGCTCGTGCAGATAAGGGCGGTCCGCCTGCCAAAACGGCGGCGTGTGTTGCCTGTGGTGGCGCAATCGGTAGGAGTGGGGCGGTTTGTCAGCGTTCATCGAGTGGGTTTGGAGTTAAACATTCATACAGGGTGTATTTTATATGCAACTGTCTGCCGATAAGAACAAATAATCTAAAGTGTTCCCAAGTTGCCACACTTGCCCATTACACAATGAGGGCGTACATTAATAGAAAGATATAAACATAAGGAAACATCCGATGAATCCTATCCGTCTGACCTTATTGTTTGGCGCCGTTGCATTGCTGGCCGCCTGCGCCACCACGCCCGAGCAAAAAGCCGCACGCGCCCAAGCGCAGAAACGCTATGAGCAGGATCTTCAAGTCAATCTTGCCGCCCAATGCGATCAGGAAACAGCCGCACTGATCCGCCGCAAATTTGACGAAGAAGGCAAACCAGGTGTGGCAACTGCGGAACAAAAAGCCTTCCGCCTCAAATATATCGACAAAGTTTCCGACCCGATGTTCCAAGCCTGCTACAAAATGGCATGGCAAAACTATATTTCCCAAGAACAGCTGCGCGAAGCCCGCTACTATCGCTATTACGACGATTGGGGTTATCCGTTTGGCCGTTATCCTTGGTGGTGGTAAGGTATTAACAAACCTTAGGGCCGTCAGAAAGCATATATTTATTGGTTTCAGGCGGCCTAAGGTTTATTGAAACGGCAATAACGTTTACAATAGCCGCCTATTCAAACACACTACCAACTACCCATGAACATCTGGCTTGGACAGCGACATCCGCCCCAATTTCCGCAAGGAGCCGCCGTAACCATTGGCAACTTCGACGGCGTACACCTCGGGCACAAACATATCCTGCAAAAACTCAAACGAGAGGCAGACCGGCGCGGTCTGCCTGTTGTCGTTGTTATTTTTGAGCCTCAGCCCAAAGAGTTTTTTGCGCGTAAAGCCGGGAAAAAGCTGCCTTACCGCATCAGTCCGCTGCGTACTAAATTGCGCCTTTTGCGTGAAACCGGCTGTGTGGATGCCATTTGGGTTTTGCGCTTTAACCAAACTTTCTCCGAGATGAGCGCACAAACGTTTATCGACCGGCTTTTGCGAAAAACGCTCAATACGCGTTATCTGCTGATTGGCGATGATTTCCGTTTCGGTGCGGGTCGGGAAGGCTGTTTCGAACTTTTGGCACAACAGCCTGATATGCAAACCGAGTGCACACCGTCCGTTATCGTTGAAGACATCCGCACCAGCAGTACCGCCGTCCGCCAAGCCCTTTCAGACGGCAAGTTGGAATACGCCAAAAAACTGTTGGGGCACGATTACGTGTTAAGCGGCAAGGTCAAGCACGGGCAAAAACTCGGCCGCACCATCAACTCGCCTACCGCCAACGTCCAGCTTCCCCCGTATCATTATGCGCTAAGCGGCGTATTTGTCGTCGAAGCTGACGGCGCATTCGGTACGCGCCGGGGCGTGGCCAGCTTTGGTTTTAACCCCACTGTCAGCAACAACCGTTCGCAAAAGTTGGAAGTCCACCTGTTCGATTTCAACGGCGATTTGTACGGCCAGCGCATCTTCGTCCGCTTCCTGCACAAACTGCGTGACGAGAAAAAATTTGAAAGTATCGAAGCATTGAAAACCCAAATTTTGCAAGATATGGAAGATGCAAAGGTTTGGAAACCATAGAAACGCTTCTATACGCTTATAAAATCAAGACAATTGGGCTACAATAAGTCCTTTGAATTCTTTCAGACGGCCTGTTCTTTTTAAAATGAGCAATCAGGCCGTCTGAAACCGAAATACCGCAACAATAGAGATTAGAAAATGACCGATTACAGTAAAACCGTAAACCTGCTCGAGAGCCCGTTTCCAATGCGCGGCAATCTTGCCAAGCGCGAGCCTGCATGGCTGAAAAGCTGGTACGAGCAAAAACGCTACCAAAAACTGCGTGAAATCGCCAAAGGCCGTCCGAAATTTATTCTGCACGACGGTCCTCCGTATGCCAACGGCGACATCCACATCGGTCATGCCGTCAATAAAATTCTCAAAGACATTATTATCCGCAGCAAAACCCAAGCCGGTTTTGATGCGCCTTATGTGCCGGGCTGGGACTGCCACGGCCTGCCCATCGAAGTGATGGTAGAGAAGCTGCACGGCAAAGACATGCCCAAAGCCCGTTTCCGCGAATTGTGCCGCGAATACGCCGCCGAACAGATTGCCCGTCAGAAAAAAGACTTTATCCGCTTGGGTGTGTTGGGCGATTGGGACAATCCTTACCTGACCATGGATTTCAAAACCGAAGCCGATACCGTGCGTATGCTCGGCGAAATCTACAAATCCGGCTATCTCTACCGCGGCGCGAAACCGGTTCAGTTCTGCTTGGACTGCGGCTCTTCACTGGCGGAAGCAGAAGTGGAATACAAAGACAAAGTATCGCCTGCGATTGACGTTGCCTATCCGTTTAAAGACAATGCCGCGCTTGCCGCCGCATTCGGTTTGTCCGACATCGAAGGCAAAGCGTTTGCCGTTATCTGGACAACCACGCCTTGGACTTTGCCTGCGAGCCAAGCTGTTTCAGCTGGCGCAGACGTGGTGTATCAATTGATTGATACGCCTAAAGGCAAATTGGTGTTGGCCAAAGATTTGGCAGAAGATGCGCTCAAACGCTACGGCTTCGCTTCAGACGACCTGAAAGTATTGGCAGAAACCACCGGCGACAAGCTGGAAAACCTGCACATGAACCATCCGTTCCTCGAACGCGATATCCTCATGCTCAACGGCGAACACGTTACCACCGACGCCGGTACCGGCTTGGTGCACACTGCGCCTGCGCATGGTCTGGAAGACTACGCTGTCTGCAATAAATACGGTATCGAGCTTTACAACCCTGTCAACGCCGAAGGCAAATACATCAGCGAAACACCTCGTGTCGCTGGTATGAGCGTTTGGGAAGCCAATCCCGTCATCCTGCAATGGCTGGGAGAAACCGGCAACCTTTTGGCAAGCAGTAAAATCGAACACAGCTACGCCCACTGCTGGCGCCACAAAACGCCGTTGATTTACCGTGCGACCGGCCAATGGTTTGTCGGTATGGACAAAGCAGGTGCTGACGGTAAAACCCTGCGCGACAAAGCCATCAAAGCCGTTGATGACACTGAATTCTTCCCGTCATGGGGTCGTGCGCGTTTGGAAGCCATGATTGAAGGTCGTCCTGACTGGGTGGTTTCGCGCCAACGCTACTGGGGCACGCCGATGACCTTCTTTGTTCACAAAGAAACCGGTGAGCTGCATCCGAACTCTGCTGAGCTTTTGGAGAAAGTAGCACAACGCATCGAAGAAAAAGGCATCGAAGCATGGTTCTCTCTTGATAAGAGCGAACTCTTGAGCGCGGAAGATTGCGAAAATTACGACAAACTTTCCGATACCATGGACGTATGGTTCGACTCAGGCTCGACCCATTATTCCGTCTTGAAACAGCGCGAAGAATTAGACTGGCCTGCCGACCTCTACCTCGAAGGCAGCGACCAACACCGCGGCTGGTTCCAATCCTCTATGTTGACCGGTTGCGCCTCATCCATGGGTCGTGCACCATACAAACAGCTGCTGACCCATGGTTTCGTGGTTGACCAAAATGGCCGTAAAATGTCGAAATCCATCGGCAACGTCGTCGCACCGCAAGAAGTTTACAATGAATTCGGTGCGGACATCCTGCGTCTGTGGGCGGCATCTACCGATTACAGCGGTGAATTGGCGATTTCCAAAGAAATCCTCAAACGCGTTACTGAAAGCTACCGTCGTATCCGCAACACTTTGAGCTTCCTGTTTGCCAACCTCAGCGACTTCAATCCTATTGAAGATGCCGTGCAACAGGCAGATATGGTGGAAATCGACCGCTACGCCGTGGTATTGGCGCGTCAGCTACAAGAGCGTCTGGCAGGCGACTACTATCCGCGTTATGCCTTTCACTTTGCCGTAAAAGACATTGTTTCTTTCTGCTCGGAAGACTTGGGCGCGTTCTACCTCGATATCCTGAAAGACCGCCTCTACACCACCAAAGCCGACAGCCATGCACGCCGCAGTGCGCAAACAGCCCTGTATCACATCACACGCAGTTTGGTTCTGCTGATTGCTCCGATTTTGTGCTTCACCGGCGAGGAAGCATGGGACATCATCGGTGGCGGCGAAGAAGACAGCGTCCTCTTCCACACATGGCATGAGTTCCCGTCTATCAATGAAAAAGCCGAAGCCGAATTGGTGAAAAAATGGACGGCAATCCGCGAAGCACGCGAAGCGGTAACTGCCGCCATCGAGCCTCTGCGTACGGATAAAACCGTCGGTTCTTCATTGCAAGCCGAAACCGAAATTACGGCTCCGGAAGAAATTGCCGATTATCTGAACACTTTGGGCGAAGAATTGCGTTTTGCTTTGCTGGTGTCTAAAGCTGAAGTGAAAGTAGGTGATGAACTTGCCGTAACCGCTAAAGCCAGCGATGGTGAAAAATGCGAACGCTGCTGGCACTACACCCACGATGTGGGCGCAGTTGCAGGCCATGAAACTATCTGTAAACGTTGTGCCGACAACGTTGACGGTAAAGGCGAAGACAGACATTACGCTTAATTGTTTGGTCTAAGATAAAGGCCGTCTGAAAACTTTGAAAATAGGTTTTCAGACGGCCTTTGTTTATTGAATCTGTTTCGTATAGCGAATAGATTTTGAAGGGTAATTGGGATTTGTGATTTAGGTAAAATGCAGGATAGGGTTTCAAGTTATTGTGGGGTAGAAGTTTAATTGCAAAAAATGACTCTTACTTCAGAGAAAATTTGTTGAGGATATAGGAATTACGAATAATCATTTATCTAGAATTGAGATCAATTATTACAATTTTGGATTCGTAAGTCTTTAATAAAACAATGAGATATTATATGCGCCCTAAAGATAAGTTTGACATCAATGCTTGCAAAAAAATTAAGGACTGCAACGATGAGGAATTAATTGAGATGGGGGAGTGGCTCTCAGGATGGTTGGGAGATGCGAACTTTCCTGTTTTTAGTGAAATTGTCGAAATCTTTGTAGAACGACAAGACACATTACTTCCATTCGTTTCAAATATTTTTTACTCAAATGATAGTATATGCATTTATTGGGTTTTACTTGAACTCTATCCAAAATTATCCTATCAAAACCAAGTAGCCTTAGCCATTGATTTGGAACATTGTCTTCATAATATTTCAGAAAAATTAATTTTGGATGAAGATGATGAAAACCTTAAAGAAATCTTGGAAAAAGTTTTAAATTAAGGTAGATATATATTTAATGATTTTGAAATAATGCATTGTCGGAGAAGATACCTTTTAAAGGGTCTTACTTATCCGTGGAGTATGGACGTATTTTGAACCTTCAAATAGCCTCATATTTGCATTTTATCCTTAAACGGAAATTTCGTTTTATCCAATATGAAAGGCCATCTGAAACAAGTTTTCAGACGGCCTTCAGCTATTCTATTGCTAAGTAGAAATTAGCGGGCAGAGCAAGAAGTTTCTACTTTGTTGCCGTATGGGTCAGTGAAGCCGAAGAATGCTTCGCTGCCTTTTTGATGCCATTCGGCGCCTTTACCGAACAAGCCTTGGTTGGCAACATAGCGTTCGCCTGAACCTGCAACGGCAGAAGACAGGGTGGCAACTTTGTCGTCAAGGCGTAATTCAACTTGATCGGTGCTCAGGTTGCGGATTTGTACAGACAGGCCATTTTCGCAGCTGAATGATTGAACACGGGCATCATGATCGTGTGTACGGCCGTGGTCATGATTGTGCTCGTGACGGTGACCATGGTCATGTTGATGGGCTTCGGGTGCGGCACAGGCAGCGAGGCTCATGGCGGCGGCAATTGCAAGCAGGGCTTTTACTTTCATTTTTGACTCCTATGGTCAGTGTTGAAGGAAGAATGTAGCGGCATGTTATAAATATCTTTATGGCTTCACAATAGGGATAACCATTATTTACTTTTTCTTCCTGTTTCCGGGAGTATGGCAGGATTTTTTGTAGTTTTGATATGAATGATTAATGCCGTTTGAAAAAAAACCGCACTTGCGCTAGAGGTAAACGAAAGTGCGGAAAATTCAGAGAGTTACATTGAAATATGGGTTGGGCCACTTAACGCTGGCGTGCTTTAAAGCGGGGGTTGCTCTTGCAAATAACGTACACTTTGCCTTTTCGGCGGACAATTTGACAGTCGCGGTGTCGTTTTTTTGCAGTTTTCAGGGAGGAGAGGACTTGCATTATTTATCCTTTCTGAAGGAAGACATCATGGATTGGTAACGTTGGTTGAACTTGCTGGCGCGGCCTTCGATATTGACATTGCGTTGTTTGCCTGTGTACACGGGGTGGGAAGCGGAAGAGGTATCAAGCGAAAAGAGGGGATACTCTATGCCGTCTTTCCAAACCATGGTTTTGCCGTGGGTATTGGCGCATGAACGGATAAGCCATCCTTGGTCTGCGCCGCTGTCGTAAAACAGGACGGTACGATAGTTGTCCGGGTGGATATCGGATTTCATTTTTTTCTCCAGTAAATGTTATGGTATAACATTATACTCCTAGAAAAAGAGCAGGCAAGTGTTTTTTGTTTTTCTTTATCACGGGATTGCGGCATTTTGATAAAATATGCGGTTTCAGGCGGCCTTTTTTATGAGGCCGTCTGAAACATTTTGTTTTCTGATGATAGGAATATGATGTATCTGCATAAGGGTTTCAGATTGGGCGGTGCGGTAAGCAAGGTGATGCCGATTGTCCATGTATTGTCCAAGCTGGGACTGTTGTTTTCATTACTGTTGGCCGTGCCGACACTGATGTCGTATTTTTATCACGACAGCGCGTTTCTCGTGTTTGCCTATACGGCTTTGACTGTATTGCTGGTATCGTGTGTAACTTGGGTGCTGACTTTGCGTTTCAACCGTGAATTGCGGCCGCGTGATGGATTTACCCTGGTATTGATGCTGTGGCTGGCCTTTGCTGTCGTGGCGGCGATGCCGATTTATTTCTATATGCCGTCCATGAGTTTTACCGATGCATTTTTTGAAGCGATGTCGGGGCTGACGACGACAGGTGCGACAGTGATTTCCGGCTTGGATACGCTGGCGCCGTCTGTAAACTTTTGGCGACACATGCTCAACTGGCTTGGCGGTATGGGTATTATCGTGCTGGCTGTGGCGATTTTGCCGATGTTGGGCGTGGGGGGCACGCAGCTCTTCAAAGCAGAAATTCCGGGTATGGATAAAGAAAGTAAGATGGCGCCCCGCATTTCGCAAGTGGCCAAACGGCTATGGTTTGCCTATGCGCTGACAACTGCTGCGGCTTTTGTATCCTTGCATATTGCCGGTATGGGTTGGTTTGATGCCTTGTGCCATGCGATGTCGGCAGTGGCCTTGGGCGGTTTTTCGACACATGATGACAGCGTTGCCTATTTTGATTCTGTGGCAGTCGAATGGACGTTGATGTTTTTTACTGTCTGGGGCGGTATCAATTTTGCCAGCCATTTTACTGCGCTGGGCAACCGCTCTTGGCGGGTGTATTGGAAGGATGAAGAATGCCGCACCATGCTGCTGGTTTTGTCGGGCAGTATTTTGATTTCGGCATTGTATCTGTGGCAGCAGGACGTGTACCAAAGCCTTGGCGAAGCTTTGCGTTTTGTCAGCTTCAACTTTGTGTCCATAGGATTGGCCAGCGGTTTTTCCAATACTGACTTTGCTCAATGGCCGCTGATTGTGTCGCTGTGGATGTTTTTCCTCTCTAACGTGTTGGCAAGCTCAGGCTCTATGGGTGGCGGTATTAAAAACGTGCGTGCGTTGGTATTGTTTAAATTCAGCTTGCGCGAGATGTTGATTTTGCTGCACCCGCGTGCGGTTCGTACGGTAAAGGTCAACAATCGCTCCATTCCGGATCGTATGGCGCTGACCGTTATGTCGTTCATTTTTATTTACTTTATGACGGTCATCGTATTCAGCTTTTTACTGATGGCCGCAGGCTTGGACTTTTTATCCGCCTTCACGGCAGTCATTGCCTGTATTACCAATGCAGGGCCGGGTTTGGGCGCAGTTGGTCCGTCGCATAATTATGCCGCGCTGAGCGATGTGCAGAAGTGGCTGTGTACGGCGGTGATGTTGTTGGGACGTTTGGAGATTTTTACCGTTTTAATTTTGTTTACTCCGGCATATTGGAAGAAATAAGTGTAGAAAAAGGCCGTCTGAAATTTCAGACGGCCTTTTTATAATGGCTGGGCTTAAGCGTATTGCTTGAGTAATTCTTTGAATTGTTCGCCGGTTTCATGGTGTTTCAAACCATAAGCCACGGTTGCTTCAAGGTAACCCAATTTGCTGCCGCAGTCGTAGCGTTTGCCATCAAACGCATGAGCCAACACAAACTCATGGTCGAGCAGGCGGGCGATACCGTCTGTCAGTTGGATTTCGTTACCGGCGCCGCGGGGCAGGTTGGTCAACAAGTCAAAAATACGCGGAGTCAGGATGTAGCGGCCGACAACAGCAAGATTGGAAGGCGCTTCTTCCGGTTTTGGTTTTTCAACAATATTGACTACACGTTGATAGCTTTTCAGCTTTTCAACTTCAACGATACCGTAAGAGCCTGTTTGGGAAGGATCGATGGTTTCAACGCCTAAAACGCTGTTGCCGCTTTGGTTATACACGTCAACCATTTGTTTTAGCGCGCCTTTAGGCGCATCAATCAAATCGTCTGCCAAAATAACGGCAAAAGGTTCATTACCGACGGCAGCTTGCGCGCACAATACGGCATGCCCCAAACCCAATGCTTCAGTTTGACGGATGTACATGCAGGTAATGTTGGAAGGCAGGATATCGCGAACGTGCGCCAACAGTTTGTCTTTTTGACGCAATTCCAATTCGGTTTCCAACTCGTATGCTTTGTCGAAATGGTCTTCGATACTGCGTTTGTTACGGCCGGTGATGAACACCATTTCAGTACAGCCGGCTTCAACCGCTTCTTCAACTGCATATTGAATCAGAGGTTTGTCCACGATAGGCAGCATTTCTTTGGGGCTGGCTTTGGTTGCAGGCAAGAAACGAGTGCCCATACCGGCAACGGGAAAGACGCATTTTTTAATGGGTTTCATATTATTATCCTATTTTAACTGTGGGTTTATACCCCAAAAAGTGTAAAGATGTAGTCGCATGTAACAATAATACCACATGATAAAGTATCGGGCGGTTTGAAAAGGAGGATTGGTCATAGATACTGTCTTATCCCAGCAACGTCAGTAATTCTTCTTCGGTTAATACGGCCACGCCCAAAGTTTGGGCTTTTTCCAATTTACTGCCTGCGGCTTCTCCGGCGACAACGTAGTCGGTTTTTTTGGATACGCTGCCGGAAACTTTACCGCCTGCAGCCTCAATCATGGCTTGGGCTTGGTCGCGTTTGAGTGTAGGTAAAGTCCCTGTTAATACAAAGGTTTTACCTGCTATGGTCTCATTGATGCCGTCTGAAATAGTTTCATCTTGAAGCTTAGACAGTGTTTGAGCAAAGAAAGTTTTCATATTTTCAAGCAGGGCTGCGTTTTGCGGTTTACTGCGCCATGTTTGCCAATCGGCAGGTAACGCTTTGTCGCTTTGTAAACCTTCTATGCTTTGACCAGCAAGTTCCCACAAGGCCAGCGCTTTGGTTTCGCTGATTTTAAAATCAGGCAGGCGGGCAATCCAGCGTTGCGGCTCGGCATGGCGTAACGGCGGGATAGTGACAGCCTGGCTTTGCAGGGCAACACCTACAGCCAGCAGCTCGTCTATCATCGCCTGTTGTGCTTCTTGGGCAAAAAAGTGGGCGATGGAGTGGGCAACCACTGTACCGATATCGGGCAGGCAGGCGAGGATGGGTTCGGGTGCATGGCGGACGTTTCCCAGTGTGCCGAATGCCTGCGCCAGCGTTTTGGCGGTGCGTTCGCCGACGTGACGGATGCCGAGGGCAAAAAGGAAGCGCGCAAGTTCAGGCGTTTTGCTGGCTTCTATACCTGCGAGGATGTTTTCCGCCCATTTAGTTGGCTGTTTTTTACTGGTTTTGCTAAGCAGGGCATTGCCGCTCTCGTTTTCAAAGTCTTCAATCTCACTGTTTGATGGTTCTTCTTCATTAACTGATGCTTTGTCCGCCGTTTCTTTCATTTTTTGCAGGGTTGGGATATCGAGGCGGTAGAGGTCGGCGAAATGACGAACCAAATCTTGTGTTACCAGTTGCTCGATTTGTTTTTGACCAAGTCCGTCAATGTCCATGGCTTTGCGTGAGGCGAAGTGGATTAAACCTTGCGCGCGTTGTGCTTGGCAAAGCATACCGCCGCTGCATCGGGCAACCGCTTCACCTTCTTCGCGTTCGATTTCGCTGTGACAGATAGGGCAATGGGTAGGCAGGCGGTAGGGTTTGTGAAGCGGTTCGGCTCGGGTTTCAGAAGGTGTTTCGGCAAACAAATCGTCTTGCAGGCCGTCTGAAACGGAAATATTGCTCTCCTGCATTGGGCGACGTTCAAAAATCACGCGCACTACCTCGGGAATCACGTCTCCGGCGCGGCGTACGACAACTGTGTCGCCAACGCGTACGTCTTTTCGAGATACTTCGTCCTGATTGTGCAGGGTGGCGTTGGTAACGGTAACGCCGCCGACGAATACAGGTTGCAGGCGGGCGACGGGGGTTACTGCGCCGGTGCGCCCGATTTGTACATCAATGGCTTCGACAATGGTCAATGCTTCTTCAGCAGGGAATTTGTGGGCAATGGCCCAGCGCGGCGCACGGGAGATGAAGCCGAGTTCACGCTGTTGCGCCAAGCTGTTGACTTTGACCACCATGCCGTCGATTTCATAAGGTAAAGTAGGGCGTTTTTGCTGCATTTGCTCGTAAAACGCTAATACTTCATTGATATTTGGGAAACAGCCGAAATTGCCATCGGGCAGGCTGAAGCCAAGCTCTTTACAGTAGCCCAGCTCTTGCAGGTGTTCTTCTGCGATAAAACCGCCTTGCTGTCGGGCGATGGAATAGGGGAAGAAATGCAGTTTGCGCTGTGCAGTAATGCGCGAATCGAGTTGACGCAGACTGCCGGCAGCGGCATTGCGTGGATTGGCGAAAGGTTTTTGTCCGTTTTCAGCCTGTCGTGCGTTTAAGGCGGCAAAATCGGCTTTGAGCATCAGTACTTCGCCGCGTATCTCGATAAGCTCGGGAATGTTTTCTCCATACAGGCGCAGGGGGATGTTGGATACGGTTTTGACGTTTTGGGTAACGTCTTCGCCTGTTGTGCCGTCGCCACGGGTTGCCGCTTGAGTCAATACGCCGTCGCGGTACAGCAGGCTGATGGCCAGACCGTCAAATTTAGGCTCGATAACGTATTCCGGTTTTTCTCCATTTAAACCGCCACGAACGCGCTCATCAAAAGCGTACATTTCGGCATGGTCAAACACGCCGTTTTCGTCTTGTGGCGAAAAGGCGTTGGTCAGTGACAGCATAGGCACTTCGTGGCGCACTTCATCAAAGCCTGCCAAAGGCTCGCCACCGACGCGCTGGGTTGGGCTATCGGGCAGTTTCAACTCAGGGTGATTCAACTCCAATGCTTCGAGCTCGCGGAACAATTTATCGTATTCGGCATCGGGTACGCTGGGCGCGTCTAGGGTGTAATATTCGTAGGCGTAGCGGTTGAGGAGGTCGGTCAGGTATTTGATACGTTGTGCGGTCGGATTCATGAGCAATCGAAATAGAGTTTTCAGACGGCCTGATGATAGAGAGGCCGTCTGAAAATCGATGAATATTGAAGATGAAGGGATTTTACCTGAAAAAAAGCGGATATGCCGTCATTGCATATCCGCTTTTTGATTGGGGAAGTTAAGAGAACAGGCGCAGGGCTTGTTTGCTGCCGGGTTTGATGCCGACTTTAAGCATTTCTTCCTGACGGGCTAAAACGTAGTTGCGTACGTCTTTGAGCCATTGGGTGGAAACTTCTTCCATTTGGTCGTTAACCAAATCTAAGCTGAGTTGGCCGGAGAGTTTGACAGCCAAGTCCATAAATTTGTCGAAAGTTTTTTCGCCGGCAGGAACATGCGGAATATCCAACAGCATGCTGAAGCCGCGGTAGGCTTGGTTGTCCAACAGAGGATTGGTAAACGGTTTGTTGTCCAAAGTATGGATGGAGAACAATTGAGGGTTGTTGTTGTCGCCGAAGTGGAACGCGCCGTCTTCACCCAGTTTGAAACCGGTTTCTTCCACGGCGGCACGCAATTCTACGCCGCTGATGTTGGAATGGGAAACCAAGTGAATGGCGATGGTTTGGTCAACACGCGCACAGAATTGGTCGAGAGCTTGTGCGACTTCGGTGAACGCATCCAAGTCGGTATGCAAAACTTTGCCGTCCATCAGTTGGGCAAAAGCATCAACCTGTTGGTCGAAGTGTTGCAGCTCTTCACGCGCTGCCAAACCGTTGCGGCTGACAGCTTGCAAGCCTATGACGAAGCCTTGGTAGTAAACGCCCGGAATCGGCTCGGCAACGCGGAAATGGTCGTCCATAGTGCAACCGATGATTTGGAAGCGGTGTGTGCCGGAAAGGCGCGGCAGGGCGTGCAATTCTTGGGCTTGTTTCAGGGAGATGTAGGCCATGTAGTCGAAGCGCGGGTCAAACCAAGGCAACTCGACTTGCGACAATTCGTCCAAGCTGATCAATGGTACTTGTACCACAGGTTCGGAAGCGGTTTCAACCGGAGCAGAAGCGGCTTCGGCAGGGCTAATGGTAATTTCGTTGTTTAAGCCGATAACAGTGTGTTGGATTTTTTCTTCTGCGGAAAAGTCGTCTTCCACAGTCAATTCGACATCGGTTTTAAGTTGGGCAGGATGAGCCAGTTTGGCTTTTGCCGCGTAGATTTCATCTTGCTCTTGCAGGTTGCGTAATGCCTCTTCGGTTTTTTTGTTTTTCTTGATAAACAAACCTTGGCCGCCAGTTTCTTTGCTGTCGCGGACGTGCTTGGTTTTGCTGGTCAAAAGCGCATCCTTATCGGAATGGCCGAATTGTTCGCGCACTTGTTTGCGGTATTGGTTTTCCTGGTACATGTTGTAACCGATGACCGCCAAAAGAGCGGCGAGGGCTAAGACGATGAAAATCATGGAGTAATCACTTTTTAAAAAGGCAGCATTCCGTCTTTTTCAGGGTGCGGAATCTTGCTGCATGGGAAGTTCGTTGGAGCCGGACTTTATGCGTCCGAATGAATAGCTGAATTATAACGAAAATAAACGGTTGTGACAGCATTATGTCTGCCAATCATTTCAGGCCGTCTGAAAGTTATCCGCGCCGGATGGGGAAACCTGCTTTTTGAAGGCGTGGCCAATCGAAGAAATGCCCAGGATCGGTTTTCCTGTCCGGCGCGATGTCTTGATGGCCGGTAACGGCCTGAATCGGGTAATGCTCGGAAATGGCGGTCAGCAAGGCTTGTAGGCTGGTGTATTGTGCTTCGGTAAAAGGCTCGAAATCGCAGCCTTCCAATTCGATACCGATGGAAAAGGCATTGCATTTTTCTCTGCCTTGAAACGACGATACGCCGGCATGATAGGCCATGTCGTCGCAGGAAACGAATTGGACGGTTTCGCCCTTACGGCTGATGAAAAAATGGCTGGAGACGCGCAAGGTGTGGATGATGCTGAAAAAAGGATGCTCGTTAGGGTTGATTTGGTTGGTAAACAATTTTTCCACTGCCCCTGTGTTGTACTCAAAAGGAGGGAGGGAAATATTGTGGAGGACAACCAATGAGACGTTTTCATCCGGTTCGCGCGGGCTGAAATTGGGCGAATGAGTTTGGCGTGCATTCAGCCAACGGCCGTTTTGCCAAGTGTTTTTTGAAGGGGAATTCATGGTTTCAGACGGCCTTTCGGGATAGGAAAACATACGTTGGGGAAGGTGGCAGGCTTAATGTGCTTGTTTTCGGTTATACTGTTGCCCGACACGTTCACAAACCAAGAATCCTACCATGTTGAAAAAATTGTTGAAATGGCTGGCCGTATTTTTGACGGCATTTGCCGCCGTGGTTGCCGCATTGTTGTTTGTTCCGAAAGACAACGGCAAACCATACCGTATTACCATTACCAAAAACCAAGGTATCTCTTCCGTCAGCCGCAAACTGGCTCAAGACGGCATTGTTTATAACCGTTATGTGCTGGTAGCTGCCGCATATGTGATGGGCGTGCACAACCAACTCAATGCCGGCTCTTACCGCCTGTCTGCCAAAGTATCGGCTTGGGACATTTTAAAACGCATTAAAAAAGGCCGTCCTGATTCGGTCAGCGTGCAAATTTTGGAAGGCGCGCGTTTTGCCCAAATGCGCCGTATTATCGACAATACTGCCGACATTGCCCACGATACGCGCGGTTGGAGTAATGAAAAACTAATGGCTGAAGTGGCGCCCGATGCCTTGAGCAGCAATCCTGAAGGACAGTTTTTCCCGGATAGTTACGAAATTGATGCTGGTGGCAGCGATCTTCAAATTTACAAAATCGCCTACCGTAAAATGCGGGAAAACCTGCAAGAAGCATGGGACGACCGTCAAAGCGGCCTGCCTTATAAAAATCCGTACGAAATGCTGATTATGGCGAGTCTGATTGAAAAAGAAACCGCACACGAAGACGACCGCGCCCATGTGGCCGCAGTATTCGTCAACCGCCTGAATATCGGCATGCGCCTGCAAACCGACCCGACCGTTATCTATGGCATGGGCGATGCGTATAAAGGCAGAATCCGCAAAGCCGACCTGCAACGCGATACGCCTTACAATACCTATACGCGCAGCGGTTTGACGCCGACGCCGATTGCGCTTCCCGGCAAGGCCGCGCTTGAAGCAGCGGGTCATCCGTCTGATGAAAAATATCTGTATTTCGTCTCAAAAATGGATGGTACGGGCTTGAGCGAGTTCAGCCACAATCTTTCTGAACACAACGCTGCCGTGCGCAAATATATTTTGAAGAAATAAACCGAATAGGCCGTCTGAAACATTTATAATCCCAGTTTCAGACGGCCTTTAAATTGACGATATCCATATGAAACCTAGATTTATTACCCTTGACGGCATAGACGGCGCAGGCAAGTCCACCAACCTCGCAGTAATGAAAGCATGGTTTGAGAAACACCAACTGCCCGTATTGTTTACGCGCGAACCGGGGGGTACTCCGGCCGGAGAAGCATTGCGTGAAATCCTGCTCAACCCTGCCACCCAAGTCGGCCTGCGTACCGAAACCCTGCTGATGTTTGCAGCCAGGCAGCAACACTTGGAAACAGTCATTCTGCCTGCCCTGAAAAACGGCACGCATGTCGTTTCCGACCGCTTTACCGATGCAACGTTTGCCTATCAAGGCGGTGGACGCGGTGTTCCCTTGCAAGATATTGCCACGCTTGAGCATTGGGTGCAGGGCGATTTCCGTCCAGATTTAACTTTGCTGTTGGATGTGCCTTTGGAAGTATCGATGGCGCGCATCAACCAAACGCGTGAGAAAGACCGCTTTGAACAAGAAGAAGCCGAGTTTTTCAATCGGGTGCGCGAAGTGTATCTGCAACGTGCTAACGAACAGCCGGAACGCTATGCCGTCATCGACAGCAGCCAAAGTCTGGACGCGGTAAAAAATCAGATTGAAACCGCGCTGGACAGTCATTTTGGATTGAATGTTTAAGTTTAAATAAAATGCCGTCTGAAAGAAGGGTAGTGTGGCGAAGAAATATTATTACAGAAGTTTTTAGACATAAAACCAAATAAAACGAAATATCAAAACAAATGTAATAAATATCGGTATGCGCCACCAAAAGAACATGATAAAATTACGGTCCCTTACAAAGCCGGACTGTTAACAACCCGACTTTAGAAAATTTAAACGTCTGAAGCAGCCTGTTTCAGACTTATTCGCTGTAAAATCTCTCTCGCAAACAGGATCGATAAATGGAAAATTCATTAAAAGAAGCCGCCCTGCAGTTCCACGAATTCCCCGTGCCGGGCAAAATCTCCGTTACCCCAACCAAATCTCTGGCCACGTCTAAAGATTTGGCGTTGGCGTACTCTCCGGGCGTAGCCGCTCCTTGTATGGAAATCCATGCCGATCCGCAAACTGCCTACAAATACACTGCCAAAGGCAATTTGGTTGCCGTGATTTCCAACGGTACAGCAGTGTTGGGTTTGGGCAACATCGGCGCATTGGCCGGTAAACCTGTAATGGAAGGCAAAGGCGTATTGTTCAAAAAATTCGCCGGTGTTGATGTATTCGACATCGAAATCGATGAAAAAGACCCTCAAAAATTGGTAGACATCATCGCTTCTTTGGAACCGACTTTCGGCGGTATCAACCTCGAAGACATCAAAGCGCCTGAGTGCTTCTACATCGAACGCGAATTGCGCAAACGTTGCAAAATCCCCGTATTCCACGACGACCAACACGGTACTGCCATCATTACCGCTGCCGCTGTACTGAACGCTTTGCGTTATACCGGCCGCAAAATTGAAGAAGCGACTTTGGTGTGCTCCGGCGCAGGTGCGGCCGCGATTGCCTGCTTGAACCAATTGCTGGATTTGGGTTTGAAACGCGAAAACGTGACCGTTTGCGACTCCAAAGGCGTGATTTACAAAACCCGCGAAGACAAAGACCGTATGGACGAGTCCAAACAGTTCTACGCCATCGAAGACAACGGTCAACGCGTATTGGCTGATGCCGTTAAAGGTAAAGACATCTTCTTGGGTCTGTCCGGCGCAAACCTGCTGACGCCTGAAATGCTGAACACCATGAACGAAAAACCAATCGTGTTCGCCATGGCAAACCCGAATCCGGAAATCCTGCCTCCATTGGCAAAAGAAACCCGTCCGGATGTGGTCATCGGTACCGGCCGTTCAGACTTCCCGAACCAAGTGAACAACGTATTGTGCTTCCCATTCATCTTCCGTGGCGCATTGGATGTCGGCGCGACCACCATCAACGAAGAAATGAAACGCGCCTGCGTGTATGCACTGGCTGACTTGGCAATGGAAGAGGTAACTGAAGAAGTGGTTGCTGCTTACGGTAAGAAATTTGAATTCGGTGCGGAATACCTGATTCCTACCCCATTCGATTCCCGCCTGTTGCCTCGCGTTGCTACAGCTACTGCTAAAGCAGCAATGGAAAGCGGCGTGGCTACCCGTCCAATCGCTGATTTGGATGCGTATGCTGCTAAACTGGCCGGTTTGAAATTGTAATCCGGTAAGTAGTATTTGATTGAAAATGCTGTCTGAAAGTTGTATTTCAGACGGTATTTTTGTTTATTGGGTATTTTATAGAGGGTTTAATGAAACGGTTGGAATGATGAACATGGTAAGCTGCCGATTCAAAATAGGCGTGGAAATATGAATTGCTTTCTAAAATAGGTTTCTTATTTTTGAGCCGCTTTGATTTTGCAGAATTTGTATGGGATTAAATACAATATTTTTGCCAGCTTTTTAAACAACATCAGGCCGTCTGAAATCGGGTTTTTCAGACGGCCTGAGTTAATGAAACGGTTTATTTTTGCCAATAGGTTTTGACGTTGACGAACTCGTACAGCCCGAATTCTGATAGCTCGCGTCCATAGCCTGAAGCTTTGACGCCGCCAAAGGGGAGGCGCAGGTCGCTGCTGGTGTGACGGTTGATAAAGACAGAGCCTGCTTGGATTTTTTCGGCGTATTGCCATGCGTTTGCTGTGTCTGCTGTGTAGATACAGGCGCCGAGGCCGAAAGGTGTGTCATTGGCAAGTGCGACGGCATGATCCGGATTGTCGGCGCGTAAGATCATGGCAACCGGGCCGAAGACTTCTTCGTGCCAAACGCGGCAGTTTGGATTGACTTGATCCAATACCGTGGCAGGGTAAAACCAGCTTTCTCCCTCAGGGATATAGCCGCCGCTTAAGCATTGCGCACCGTGTGTAACCGCATCTTCAACCTGCTCGTGTACGGTTTGACGCAGGTCTTGGCGGTGAAGTGGGGCAAGGGTGGTGTTCGGATCTTTGGGATTGCCGGTTTGCAGTTTGGCGCACTCGGCAAGGAAGAGTGGGATAAATTGTTCGGCAATATCTTGGGTAACAACGATGCGTTTAGCGGCATTGCAGGATTGTCCGGCATCGCGAAAGCGCGAATAGCAGGCATCGATGGCTGCGCGTTGCAGATCGGCGTCGGGTAGGATGATAAACGGATTGCTGCCGCCCAATTCAAGGACGTTTTTTTTCAGATGTCTGCCTGCATGTGCGGCCAGCAAGCGGCCGGTATGGGTCGAACCGGTAAATGCCATGGCATCGGTATCTTTAATGGCTTTAAGCGTGTCTTCATGGTTTAACCATGCGCCGATAAGCGGCAAACCTTTGGGGATGAGGCTGAAGAGGGTTTCGCTGACGCGGGCGACACTGGGCGCAGGTTTGACCGCGCAGGCATTGCCGGCGCACAGGGCAGGGATGGCAAATCGTAAAATCTGCCAAACAGGATAGTTCCACGGCATGACTGCCAAAACAACGCCCAAAGGCTCGAAACGGACTTGGCTGAGGCTGGCTTGGGTGGCGATGGTTTTATGGGCAAGCAGTTCGGGGGCAAGACGGACGTAGTAGCGGATAAGCTCGATGGATTTATTGATTTCGGCACGGCA
This sequence comes from Neisseria sp. P0017.S009, assembly GCF_051957375.1. NCBI lineage: Bacteria > Pseudomonadati > Pseudomonadota > Betaproteobacteria > Neisseriales > Neisseriaceae > Neisseria > Neisseria sp. P0017.S009. The sequence goes on along the minus strand of NZ_JBQCWL010000001.1, from coordinate 356,968 downwards.
TTCGTGCAGGCAGCGTCCGACTTCTTCGCAAACCATTTCAGCAAGGCGTTCTTGGTTTTGGGTAAGGCTGTCGGCAAATTGCTGTAAGAGGGCGGTGCGCTCGGTAATGCTTGATTGAGCGAAGGTTTGCTGAAGGGTTTGGAGGCGGTTTAATTCGTCGGTAAATTCAGTGTAGTTTTGTGCCGGTCGGCGGCAAATGGTTTCACCGGTAAAGACATGGGTGCTGTGAAACATGGTTGGCTCCTTTGTTTTTATGTTTTTATGAGGCCGTCTGAAAATGTTTCAGACGGCCTTTTATTGTGATAATTGTACTTCAAGCGACCAGTTGGGGAAAAATAGATTTTAAGCCGGCAACAATAATCTCTACGGAAATGGCAGCAAGCATCATGCCCATGATACGGTTGAGGATGGTCAGGCCGGTCGTGCCCAAGCGTTTACTGATGCGTCCGGCAACGATCAGGATGAGATAGCAAATCAGGCTGACCAGAAAGCCGGAGATGATAATTAGGGCAATATCGCTGTAATTTTTGGCGGCAGAGGAGTAAATAATGACGGTAGAGATACCGCCGGGGCCGATGGTAATCGGAATGGCAATGGGTACGACGGCAATGGCTTTTTCATTGCGGCGGACTTGTTGCGCACTTTGATGTTCTTCTGAATGGGAATCAATTTTGGGTTTGGCAGGATTATCGTTGCCGTTCATTAAGGAGATGGCAATCAGCAAAACCAGAATACCGCCGCCGACTTGGAAGGAGCCGACGCTGATGCCGAGTACTTTCAACAAGATACCGCCGCCCAGTGCAAAGACGACAATCACGATGAAAACAGCCAATGCGGCAGTACGCGCGATTCTGCGCTTTTCTTTGGTGCTGTGGTTTTGTGTCAGGTCAAGATAAATTGAGAGCGCGCTGAAGGGGTTGATCAGTACAAGAAGTGCAACGAGAAGTTTGCCGATTTCTACACCTAATTCCATATTATTCCTTGCTTGCAGTTAGGTCGTCGTTGTCTATATTACGACGGCGGAGGTTTTTGTGTTCATTGGCAATACCCATCAACAGGGCGAGTACCACCATGATGGAAAGTGTAGCTGTACCGCCGTAGCTGACCAGGGGAAGGGGGACGCCGACAACGGGCAAAATACCGCTGACCATGCCCATGTTTACAAAGGCATAGCAGAAAAAGGTCATGGTCAACGCGCCTGCCAGAGTACGGCTGTAAAGGGATTGAGCTTGCGCGGCAATCCACAATCCGCGTGCCAGAATGATAAGGTAAACCAGCAGTAAAAGGATATTACCAATCAGGCCGAATTCTTCGCCGAATACTGCGAAAATAAAGTCAGTCGTTGATTCGGGAATATAGTCCAAATGGGTTTGCGTACCGTTGAGCCAGCCTTTGCCCCATACACCGCCCGAGCCGATGGCAATCATGGATTGGATGATGTGGTAGCCTGCACCTAACGGGTCTTTGGTTGGATCGAGCAGGGTGAGGACGCGGGTTTTCTGGTAGTCGTGCATGCCGTAATTCCACAAGAGCGGCAAGGCGGCTACAAAGGCAATAATAGCGGAAAAAATGGCTTTCCAAGGCAGTCCGGCAAAGAAGATGACAAAAATACCTGAAGCCATAATCAGCGCGGCCGTCCCCAGATCTGGCTGCTTCAAAATCAGGGCGACAGGAACAAGAATCAGAACGAGTGCGACAATATAATGTATCCATTTCAGACGGCCTTCATAGCGTTGGAAATACCACGCGACAGTCATGGGAATACCGATTTTCATGATTTCGGAAGGTTGGATACGGGTAAAGCCGAGGCTCAGCCAACGGGTCGAGCCGTTGACGGTAACGCCGGCGACTTCGACGCCAATCAACAGTAATACGCCGACAATGTAAACAGGCAAGGCAACTTTGGCAGCCGTGTGCGGCTTGAATACGGCGATAATCCATAACAGGGCAAAGCCCAAAACGGTATGGATGGTTTTGTTTTCCAATTGGCCGAACTCTTGCCCGTCCGCAGAATAGAGCAGGAACAGGCTCATGATGTAGATGGCGAGCATGGCAAAAAACAGCCAAGGGTCAATTGGGGCTGCAATGGTGGATTTTAAATTTTTCCACGCTGATGTGTTATTCATGATGAACCTCCGGCTGTGAGGCAGGGCTTGTCGGCGTCAGTCCGTAGGCGGATTGGAAAATACTGGTAATAGGCTGATGTTTATCAGTTTTTTTAGTTTGGGTCAAATCTGTTTCAAGGCTGTCTGAAAACTGTTGCGGCTTGACGTGAAGCATATAAAAATCAGTCATTTCACGGGCCAATGGCGCGGCATACGCACCCCAGCCGCCGTTTTCCAAAATAACGGCAATGGCGATTTCAGGTTTTTCCAATGGCGCAAACGAGATAAACCATGCGTGGTCGCGGTGTTGTTCGCGCAGGGCTGCGGCGTTATAGCGGCCGCCTTGTTTAATTTGTACGACTTGGGCCGTACCGGTTTTACCGCCCATCGTATAGGAGAGTCCGCCACCGATACGGTGTGCCGTACCACCCGGTTTCAATACCTTTTCCATTGCGCGTTTGACGTATTCGAAGTTGTCGGCTTTGAACGGAATTTGACGCTCAGGATTGGGGTTGATACGGGTAATTTTGCGCGCGCCGAAATCCAATATTTCTTTGACCAAATGCGGCTGATGGACAACACCGTTGTTGGCCAGAGATGCTGTCGCATGTGCCATTTGCAAAGGCGTGTAGGCATTGTAGCCTTGGCCGATACTGACGGAAACCATCTCGCCGGCGCGCCATTCTTTGGCAGTCGGGTCGGAAGATTTGGCAAAGCGTTTGGCTTTCCATTCGCGGCTGGGCAAAACGCCTGTGTATTCGCTGGGCAGGTCAATGCCGGTTTTCTGGCCGAAACCGAATTGCGCCAGATATGGAGAGGCTTTGTCGATACCCATTTCGTAACCCAAGCGGTAGAAGAAAGTATCTGAGGATACTTGAATGGCTTTGCTCAAGTTGGCCGAGCCGTGGCCGCTGCGGACAGAGTCGCGGAAAATATGGCGGCTGCCAGGTATGCTCCATGCGCCGGGAGCGGAGACGATGGTGTTTTGAGTGATTTTGCCGCTTTCCAACAAAGCCATGCCCATAAAGGGTTTGAATGTAGAACCCGGCGGATAAAGGCCTTGGGTAACGCGGTTGATCAAAGGCTTTTTCCAATCGTCATTCAGCATTTTCCAAGTGTCGCTGTCGATGCCGTCAATAAAGAGGTTGGGATCGAAAGAAGGCTTGGAAACAAAAGCCAAAACTGTACCGTCTTGTGGATTGATGGCCACCAATGCGCCACGGCGGTCGCCTAAAATGCGGTCGGCTTCCTGCTGCATACGGATATCCATACCTAGGCGCAAGGTTTGCCCCATTTTGGACGGGACATTTTTCAATACGCGGACGATATTGCCGTAAGCGTCTTTTTCGACTTCTTGATAGCCTGGAACACCATGAAGCTGGTGTTCGTAATATTTTTCCAAGCCGGATTTGCCGATATGAGTACTGCCGCGGTAGAGAGCGGTCAGGCCTTCTTCTTCCAGCATTTCTTTGTCTTTGTCGCTAATACGGCCGATATAGCCTAAGAAATGGGAAGTCAGTTTGCCGTAAGGATATTCGCGGAATGTGCGTGAGTTGACCTCTACACCTTTGAATTCGCGCAGATGCACGGACAAACGGGCGACCTCTTCATCGGTCAGCCTAAGCTTGAGAGGGATATTTTCAAATTTTCGATAGCTTTCGCGGTATTTTTTGAAGCGTTTTAAATCTGTCGGCGTGATATCGACGTATTTTTTCAATGCTTCAATGACATCTTCCATCTTGTCTTCGATGCGGCTGGGAATAACTTCGAGCGAAAAGACAGGATAGTTTTTGGCCAAAGGAACGCCGTTGATATCGACGATTTCGCCACGTACTGGTGGCGTTGGAATCAGGGTAATGCGGTTGCTCGATGCCTGACCGGAAAACTCGTTGTGTTGAGTCACTTGTAGGTAGAAGAACCGCGCCAGCAAGATGGAAAAGAAGATGACAATCAGGATAAAGGCAACGAGCAGGCGCAACAAAGCATCGGTTTGCGCTGCCTGAGCGGAAGGTTTTTTAGTATGTTGACCACCGGAAAGACGGCGTGGAAGAATCGGTTTCATCTTTTCAGTGCGCGCGGTAAATACGGGTCACGACCAGCATCAGCTGGCTGAGTATCGGCCAAAGCAGTGCGCCGACAAATGGGGCAACAAAGCCTTGCAAAGTGATGACCTGATGATTAAGGAACAAACGGGCAACAGTTAAGACGGCCTGATTGAGAAGCAGCGCAGCCAAGACAGCAGCCAATTGCATAATGTGGCCGTAAAGCATGATTTGGCGGCGGCGGTTTAAAATGAAATAAGTCATCACGACGTAAGACAGGGCATGTAATCCCAAAGTCGCGGCGGTTGCTGCATCGACAATCAGACCGATGGCAAAAGCCAGTCCCATGCCTGCGCGTTGCGGTTGGTGCAATGTCCAATACAGCAACATCAGTGCCGTCATTTCAGGCAGCCAGAAGAATCCATCAAAGGAAAACGGCATAAAGTCCAGTATCATCATCACAATGAGACTGCCCGCCATGATGTGCAGCGGTACTGCACGGTAAGAATCGTCAAAATCGTTCATGAAATCAGCGTGGGGAAGAAGGGGCGGAAGAAAGTACCAAGACAAAACGGCTGCTGCGTAAAGCGGCCAAAGGCGTCAGTTGCGTATCGTAATAAGGTGTTCCCGATGCGCGGACAACCTTGCTGACGGTTGCAACGGGAATCCCTGCCGGATAAGTACCATCCAGGCCGGAAGTCAGCAGAATATCACCGGGTTTCAAGTCTGAACCGGTTGGGAAATAGCGCAAATCCAAACCGTTGCCATTGCCGTATGCCAAATTGCGTTCGCCGGTGCGGCTGACGGCTACGGGGACAATGCTTTGTCCGCTTGAGATCAGTTCAATTTCCGCACTTTGTGTGTGAACTTGTGTCAACAGGCCGATCAAACCGTTTTGATCGATGACCGCATCGCCAACTTTCAAGCCGTCTTGACTGCCTTTGCCGATAATCAGTCTTTCGGAAAGCGGATCTTTGCCATTGGAAATGACTTCCGCACCGATAACGTTGTGAATGCCTTTTTGTTGCAAACCGTACAGTTTTTTTAATTCACGCAATTCATCGGTATTGACTTTATCTCGCTGCAAATCGATTTTCAGACGGCCATTTTCTTCCATTAGCTGGCGGTTTTGTTCCAAGAGCTCGGATTTGGACTGGGAGAGGTCGGCAAAATATTGATAAAGTTGAACAGGTTGATTCGCCAGCCATTGAACAGGATAGAGCATGGGCATTACTGCCGCACGTACAGGCTGCATCAATGAAAAGCGGTAATCGGCCACCATCAGGCCGGCAGCCAGCGTGATATAAACGACAAAACGAGGCAACAGCTTAGGGCCTTTTGCCTCGTCAAAGCGCAAAGAAGAGCGTTCCATAACCATCTACCTTATGGGTTTTCCGTGAATACGGTATCCCATTTGCCGATATAGTCCAAAGCCTTACCGGCGCCATAGGCAACGCAGTTCAGAGGCTGGTCGGCAATACCGACGGGCAGGCCGGTTGCATCGGCTAAGACGGTATCAATACCGTGCAGAAGCGCGCCGCCGCCGGTCAGCATAATGCCTCGGTCGGCAATGTCGCCGGCCAGTTCGGGTGGAGCCTGTTCCAAAGCCAGACGGACGGCACGGATGATTTGATTTACCGTTTCACTCAATGCTTCACGGATTTCATTTGATGTAACCGCCAAGGATTTAGGCGTGCCTTCAGCCAGATCACGGCCTTTAATGCGCATGGCTGTTTCGGTTTCAAAGCCCGATGCAGAGCCGATTTGTTTCTTCAATTCTTCTGCCGTAGCTTCACCAATCAAGACACCGCGATGACGGCGCAGGTAATGGATGATGCTTTTATCGAATTCATCGCCGGCTGCGCGGACAGAAGCAGAATAGGCCATGCCGCCCAGTGAAAGAATACCGATTTCAGTCGTACCGCCGCCAATATCGACAATCATCGAACCTGCCGCATCTTCAATCGGCAAGCCTGCGCCTAAAGCGGCAGCCATCGGTTCTTCAATCAAATGTACGCTTGCCGCGCCGGCGGCAAACGCTGAATCCAAAATCGCTTTACGTTCCACTTGGGTAGAGCCGCCCGGAACACAGATAACCACACGAGGCGGAACCAAAGACCGTCCTTCGGTGGCTTTTTTAATCAACATACCCAGCATACGCTCGGTAATCACAAAATCAGCAATCACGCCATCCCTCATCGGGCGGACGATTTCAATATTGCGCGGCGCACGGCCCTGCATTTTTTTGGCTTCCGTGCCCACAGCCATAATTTTACTTTTATTGCCTGCGCCGGATTGAATCGCAACCATAGACGGTTCATCCAAAACAATCCCTTTGCCGCGTACAAAAATCAGCGTGTTGGCCGTGCCCAAGTCGATGGCAATATCATTGGAGAGGAAACGAGATAAAAGACGAAACATAGGATTCCTGAAATTCCGGCCCAGCCCGGATGTGTTTAGCATTATTTAAAATAAGAAAAACAGGTACACGGTTTAAGACGGATAAATGCCCCCTTAAAAGGCCGTCTGAATTAAAACACCATGCCAACCTGTTTGGTTTTCGGTTATAATTCTTCGCTTCATAGAAGACGAAATGCAATGATACCCCAAACCTAAGAGGCATTGCTATCAGACAAGGATTTTTTATGGCTTTAAGCTTAAATGATGTGGAAAAAATCGCAAAACTCTCGCGCCTCACTTTAACGGACGAAGAAAAAAACAAAACGCTTGCCGAGTTGAACGACATTTTCGCCATGGTTGAAAACATGCAAAGCGTCAATACCGACGGCATTGAACCCATGGCGCATCCGCACGAAGCCGCTTTGCGCCTGCGCGAAGATAAAGTGACTGAAACCGATCATGCCGCAGAATATCAGGCTGTTGCCCCCGAAGTGCGCAACCGACTGTATATCGTTCCTCAAGTGATTGAAGAATAAGGTTTCAGATGGCCTTTGCTTATCGGCAAGCCCCTATTGCAAGGCCGTCTGAAAGGATACTTTGTTCAGACGGCCCGATTTATTGATTTAAACGGATGTTTTCAATATCTGTTTTGAAAGCAAAAACTGTTTTATAGAAAGTACGGCACAATGACCGCTTACACGCTCAAACAAGCCAGCAGCCTGCTGCAATCCAAACAAATTTCCGCAGTCGAATTGGCGACCGAATATTTGGCCGCTATTGCTGCGAAAAACCCTGCCATCAACGGCTATGTGACCATCGATCAAGATAAGACCCTTGCTGAGGCCAAAGCAGCCGATGCGCGTATCGCAGCCGGCAATGCAACGGCTTTGACCGGTGTGCCGGTTGCTTATAAAGATATTTTCTGCCAAACAGGTTGGCGCAGTGCATGCAGCTCCAAAATGTTGGATAACTTTGTTTCTCCTTATACTGCCACTGTGGTGCAAAACCTGTTGGATGCCGGCATGGTGACTCTCGGCCGTACCAATATGGACGAATTTGCCATGGGTTCGACCAATGAGACTTCATTCTACGGCGCAACCAAAAACCCATGGAATCTTGAACATGTTCCTGGCGGTTCGTCAGGCGGGTCGGCAGCTGTAATCGCGGCGCGTTTGGCACCAGCTGCGCTGGGTTCGGATACCGGCGGTTCTATCCGTCAGCCTGCATCGCATTGCGGTATTACCGGCATCAAGCCGACTTACGGTACGGTTTCACGCTTCGGTATGGTTGCTTATGCTTCCAGCTTTGACCAAGCCGGTCCTATGGCGCAAACGGCCGAAGACTGTGCGATTTTGTTGAACGCTATGGCCAGCTTTGACGAGCGCGATTCCACCAGCTTGGAACGCGACAAAGAAGACTACACCCGTGATTTGGACAAGCCGCTTAAAGGTTTGAAAATCGGGTTGCCTAAAGAATATTTCGGCGAAGGCGCGGATGCCGATGTTCAGACGGCCTTGCAAAGCGTTATCGATTTGCTCAAAGCTCAAGGCGCGGAGACTGTTGAAGTTTCCCTGCCGCAAACATCATTGTCGATTCCCGCTTATTACGTTCTCGCCTCTGCTGAAGCAAGTACCAACTTATCCCGTTTCGACGGCGTACGTTATGGTCATCGTGCGGCGCAATTTGGCGATTTGGAAGAAATGTACAGCAACACCCGTGCCGAAGGTTTCGGCAGCGAGGTCAAACGCCGTATCATGATCGGTACTTATGTATTGAGCCATGGTTACTACGATGCGTACTACCTGAAAGCGCAAAAATTGCGCCGTCTGGTTGCCAATGATTTTCAGACGGCCTTTGGTCAATGTGATTTCATTTTGGCGCCGACTGCACCGACTGCCGCACCGAAACTTGGCAGCGACATCCACGACCCTGTACAAATGTACTTGTCCGATATTTACACTATCGCCGTGAACCTTGCCGGTTTGCCTGCACTGACCCTGCCTGCCGGTTTCAGCACAAACGGTCTGCCGATTGGTGTGCAATTTATCGGTAATTATTTCTCCGAAGCCAAAATTTTGGGTGCCGCACATCAGGTTCAACTGAACAGCGATTGGCACACTAAAGCGCCGGAATAATGTTTTTAGGGCCTTGATGATTCAAGGCCGTCTGAAAATAAACCATATAAAAGTGCCTGAATGTATTGAGGTGCTGCATATTGTAGATATTTAAAAATCATGACTGCCACCGACTTCATTCAAATCATTGGGACAGCCGCGTTTGCCATTTCTGGCTATTTGGTCGGCTACAACAAGCGGTTGGATGTACTCGGTGTCGTCATTACCGCGTTACTGACGGCTGTCGGTGGCGGCATGATACGCGACGGCTTGATTGGCCGAATTCCGCAGGTGTTTTTGCAAACCGATGCGCTGATAGTCGTGTTTGCCACGCTTGCCATTGCATGGTTGATAAGGGTGCAACGTTATCGCAGCACCTATTTGGCTGCTGCTTTTATTATTGCCGATGCTATCGGTTTGGCAGCGTTCAGCATTACCGGCGCACAAATCGGTATGGCTTTGCAACTTAATTTGTTCGGCGTTATTTCTTTGGCTTTTGTGACAGCCGTTGGCGGCGGTATTGCGCGCGATATTTTGGTCAATGACGTGCCGATGATTTTGCGTACCGACCTTTACGGCAGCGTAGCCATTTTGATTGGCGGGCTGATTTATCTGTTCGGGCATTTGGGCTGGATTAATATTTTTACGTTAAACCTGCTCTTTGCCGGCGGATTGTTGTTTCGCTTGACTGCATACCGTTTCCATTGGCAACTGCCCGGTTTCCAACGCCGTAGGAAATAGACTTATCTTGTCAGACGGCCTGTTATGGTTTCTTATTCAGGCCGTCTGAAAAACGAATCACTCATTTAACCGATTAACTTTTTTTCGACAGAAAGACCCTTATGACTTGGGAAACCGTAATCGGACTGGAGATCCACGTCCAACTCAACACCCAATCCAAAATCTTCAGCGGCGCATCCACTGCATTCGGTGCCGAGCCTAATGCCCACGCCAGCGTGGTTGAGTGTGCGTTGCCGGGCGTATTGCCGGTAATGAACCGCGAAGTCGTCGAAAAAGCCATCAAACTCGGTTTGGCTTTGGATGCGAAAATCAATCAGAAAAACGTGTTCGACCGTAAAAACTATTTTTATCCTGATTTACCGAAAGGCTATCAAATCAGTCAGTTGGATTTGCCGATTGTTGAGCATGGCAAATTGGAAATCGTAGTGGGCGACGAGGTTAAAACCATCAATGTTACCCGTGCGCACATGGAAGAAGATGCAGGTAAATCCGTACATGAAGGTTTGAACGGTGCAACCGGTATCGACTTAAACCGTGCCGGTACGCCTTTATTGGAAGTTGTCTCCGAGCCTGAAATGCGCTCTGCAGCCGAAGCTGTGGCATATGCTAAAGCGTTGCACGGTTTGGTGACTTGGCTGGATATTTGCGACGGTAATATGGCGGAAGGCTCGTTCCGTGTTGATGCCAACGTTTCTGTACGTCCAAAAGGTCAGGCGGAGTTCGGTACACGCCGTGAAATCAAAAACCTCAACTCTTTCCGCTTCTTGGAACAAGCCATCAATTATGAAGTGGAAGCGCAAATCGAAATCTTGGAAGATGGTGGTAAAGTACAGCAGGCAACCATGCTGTTTGACCCTGAAAAAGGCGAAACCCGTGTGATGCGCTTGAAAGAAGATGCGCACGATTACCGCTATTTCCCTGATCCGGATTTGCTGCCGGTCATTATTTCAGACGGCCAATTGCAAAAGGCCAAAGAGCAAATGCCTGAGTTGCCGCATGAAATGGCGGCGCGTTTTGTTGCCGATTACGGCGTGTCTGACTATGATGCGCGCCTGTTGACTGCCAGCCGCGCCCAAGCTGCCTATTTTGAAGAAGCGGCCAAAGCCTGCGGCCAAGGTAAATTGACGGCGAACTGGATGAACGGCGAGCTTGCCGCTACCTTGAACAAAGAAGGTTTGGAATTGGCTGAAAGCCCGATTACAGCTCCACGCCTTGCCGAGTTGGTTGCTAAAGTTGCAGATGGAACATTAAGCAGCAAATTGGCGAAAAAAGCTTTTGAAGCGATGTGGGCTGAGCCTGAAGCAGGTATTGCCGAAATCATCGAAAAACATGGTTTGCAACAGATTACTGACACTGGCGCAATTGAAGCGATGGTGGATGAAGTGTTGGCAAACAATGCGAAAGCCATTGAGCAATTCCGTTCCGGTAATGAAAAAGCCTTAAATGCGATTGTCGGCCAAGTGATGAAAGCAAGTAAAGGCAAGGCCAATCCGGCTCAGGTTCAAGAGTTGATTAAAGCCAAATTGGCTTGATAGATAGGATAGGCCGTCTGAAAACAGGTTTTATTTTCAGACGGCCTTTGTTTTTGATAATAAATTTATTCTAAATACCATGACACATACCATTACCTTACCAGATCAAACTACATTTACGGCGAATGAGGACGAAACTGTTCTTGCTGCCGCAACCCGTCAGAATTTAAATTTGCCTCATTCTTGCAAAAGTGGTGCCTGCGGGCAGTGTAAGGCTGAGTTGATTAGTGGCGAATTTGAAATGGGCAAACATATTGATAAAGCCATCAGTGAAGAAGAAAAAGCACAAGGTAAAGTGTTATTGTGCTGTACCACTGCAAAGAGCGACCTCAAAATCAATGTGCCGGGTTTTAATCAAAATGCTTTGCCGGTGCGCACTTTGCCTGTACGCATTGAAACGATTGAAATCAAACATGATGTTGCTTTGTTGCGATTGGCTTTGCCTAAAGCGCCGTCATTTGCATTTTATGCCGGACAATATATTGATTTGCTGCTTCCCGGCAATATCAGCCGCAGCTATTCAATTGCCAATTCTCCTGACCAAGAAGGTGTTTTGGACCTGCATATCCGCAAACGTGAAAACGGCGTATGCTCAGAAATGATTTTTGGTGCCGAGCCTAAAATCAAAGAAAAAGGCATTGTCCGCGTTAAAGGGCCATTAGGTACATTCACTTTGCAACAGGACAGCAATAAACCGATTGTTTTGTTGGCAACGGGTACAGGTTACGCACCTATCCGCAGCATCTTGCTTGATTTGATTCATCAGAATAGCGAACGTCAGGTTCATTTTTACTGGGGAGCACGTCAGCAGGAGGATTTGTACGCATTGGAAGAAGCAGAAGCATTAATAGACCGTCTGAAAAATGCGAAATTCTCGCCTGTTCTTTCTAAGCCTGATTCCGATTGGAAAGGGGAGAATGGGTACGTGCAAAATGTTGCCGCACAAAATTATCCTGATTTGAGCCAATACGAAGTTTATGCTTGTGGGTCACCAGCTATGACCGAGAGTGCGCAAAGTTTGCTGACTCAAAATTGCGCTTTACCGGAAGATGCCTTCTTCTGTGATGCTTTTTCACCGGCATAGGAATATATTTTACGGAATTCATATGTTTGGATAAGGGTATTTAGCATAGGGTTTGACGACAATTCGTTTGAAGAAGAGAGTGTGTTTTTGCACACTCTTTTTTTATACAGTAATTTTCAAAAAATATTTTTATCTTTAAGTAAAGACTATTCTGTTTGTTATCAAACATTAACTTGATTATCTATCATCAAGAAAAAGGCCGTCTGAATCTTTCAGACGGCCTTTGTTTTAAAGATAATATTAGCTACCAATCAGTTTCAAACGTTGACCGGGAGATACGGTACGGGTATTGCGGTTCCAACGGCGGATATCGTTAATATCAACATTGAAACGGCTGGCGATGGTGTTCAGGGTATCGCCTTTACGTACAGTGTAGGAAACGTTTTGAACCGGGTTGCTGCGGACTTTTGCCGGAGTAGCTGTAACACGGAGGATTTGGCCTTTTCTGATATTGTTGCCTTTGATGTTGTTGGCAATAATCAAATCAGCTACGCTCAAGTTGTAACGTTTGGAGATATTAAACAACGTATCACCATCTTCCACACGGTGTGTGCCTGCTGCAAGTGCTGCAGTTTGTGTGTTTTGTTGGCCATTTACACGGGCAAGACGCGCATTGATGCGTTGTTGTTGTTTAGCGGTATTGGCTGCGATACGTGCTGTACGAGCGCTTTCGGCAGTCACAACAGTTTGAACTTGTTTGGCTTCAGAAGTCGCTTCAGCAACAGTCGCTGCAGGTTCCTCCGCAGGTTGGCTTTGTACCAAAGCCATCAGGTCATCATGCTCTTCTTGAACCGGAGCAACAGCAACAGATTCAACTGCTGGAGTAGGGGCTACATCGTTTGCGGCAACAGTCGGTGCAGTCAAGTCGGCAGGGATAGCTGCTTTTGGTGCTTCAGCAACATTTGTGGCAGCAGGCTCAGCAGTAATATGGGTCATGGCTACAATAGGGGCGGCTACTTCCGCACTTGCAACTTGAGGCTGCGCCTTGGTTTCTGTTACCGCTACGGAAGTAACGTTTTCAGTTTTGCTGCGTGCAATAAAGTCAACCGGTTTGCTGGACTGTGGAACAACAGGAGCAACAATATTGGTCACGGTAGTTTGAGCAACTTTAACCGGTTCTGCTACGCTTGAAGCAATAATCGGCGACATAGCCGGCATATTGGATTGGTAAGTATCCGGCGTATTGTCTTTGTCGATAAAGTTAATAATGTCTTGACTTTGGGTAACTGAGTTTTTAGCCACCAAAATGCTGCGGCCTTCAGAAATGGCGCTACCGCTCAGGCCGTTGAGGCGTTTGAGTTCGGCTACGCTCATGCCGGTATCGTTGGCAATGGCGTTAAGCTTCTTGTTGCCCAAAGAAGTATAAATATCCCAAGACATCAGGGTATCTGGATTGGCATTGCGGTAGTTCTTTTCAAATGCAGAAACCGCAGAAACCGGCAACAACAGGCGACGATTGTTTTTAGGGATAAATACCGGGGCATTGAAACCTGGGTTGAGTGCCAACAGTTCGCTTTCGCTGATGTTTGCAAAACGAGCGATTGTGCTGTTATCAATAGGTTTGTCGATGCTGACAGATTTGAAATACGGCTGATTGCTGATTTCGCTGATATTCATACCGAAGGTTTGCGGATTGGCAACGATATTGCGTACTGCCAATAGTTTTGGAACGTAGTTGCGTGTTTCGTTCGGCATACGCAGGTTTTCGTATGTTGGTTCCAAACCTTGCGCACGGGCGCGGTTTACGGCACGGCCGACGTTACCTTCGCCCCAGTTGTAAGCGGCAAGCGCCAAAGACCAGTCGCCGAACATACCGTGCAGGTATTGCAGGTAGTTCAATGCAGCATCGGTAGCGGCGTAAACGTCGTGGCGGCCGTCATACAAAGGCGTTTTTTCCAAGCCGAAGTGGCGGCCGGTAGCCGGCATAAATTGCCACAGGCCGGATGCGCCGACGTGTGATTTGGCTTTGGTTACGAATGCGCTTTCAATGAAGGGCAGCAAAGCGATTTCGGCGGGCATATTGCGTTTTTTAACTTCATTGGCAATATGGTACATATAAGGTTTGCTGCGGGAGATGGTGCGGTCGAAATATGCACTGTTTGCAGCAAATTTGTTTTCATGGCGGCGAACCAGTTCTGTATTGACTTCGTTGATGCGGAAGTCTTTACGCAACGATGCCCATAAGCTGCCGGAGCCGAAGGTTTGTGCTTTGGCTTGGTCGAGCAGGGCGGAGTTGAGGCGCATCATGGCCATGCCGACTTGGTTGGGTGTAGCGTTTTGTGCGTAGGCTGTGGCGGAAACCGCCGACAGGCTTGAAACGGTCAGAGCGATGGTTTTTAGTTTTGCCATAGTAAATAAAGTTATCAAATATATAATAAAATTTCGTCTTTTTGATAGTATCGTTTCAGCATTTAAACGTCAAGTCGAGCAGGGAATTTGCTTGTGTGATGTGGCCGTGGTGTTAAAATTCTGTCACACAAGTCGGGATGCATAGGGGGCCTTTAATGGAAGTTTTTTTTATGCAAACGCCAATGGGACAATATCTTGCTCAAAAAGAGGCGGATTTTTTCAGACGGCATTTGCAGTATTTGAATAGGCAGGTGGCGGTTCAATTGGGCGGTGTATGGCAGAGGCCGTCTGAAAACATGCTTGTAGTGCCTCGCGATGTGCGGATGGATGCTGAAATGTTGGCATTTGAAACGCATTCCGTGGATGTGTTATTGATGCCCCATCTTTTGGAAGTTTCATCTGCAGATTTGGTGTTGCAAGAGGCGTTTAGGATATTAAAACCTGAAGGCAGATTGATTTTGACGGGGTTCAACCCTAAATCTTTGTGGGGGTTGAGCTCTTGGTTTGATGGGGAAAAGCTGCCTTTGAAATCTCAATGCTTGGCTCTGGCTGAGTTGAAACGAAAAATTGCGGATATTGGTTTTGAAATAGAATATGGGCAGTTTATGGATTATCTGCCTGCTGTGAATTCGCCTTCTGCTTTGAAGTTTTGGCGGTTTATGGAAAAGGCAGGGGATAGGTGGTGGCCGCAGTGTGCAGCGGTTTATGGGATGGTGTTAACGAAACATTTGATTGGTGTCCATCCTTTGCCTGAATTGGAATCTGCATTTGATGGCAATACGGTTGCTTTAAGTACGGCACGTTTGGCCGAATAGTTTTCAGACGGCCTGTATATTAATGATGAATTTGGAGAATCAACGATGCCTGAATTACCTGAAGTGGAAACGACTTTACGCGGAATCGCGCCTCATATTGATGGCAAGAAGATAGAAAAAGTCATTATTCGCCAGTTTAAATTGAGATGGCCTATTCATCCAAACTTGGCGCAAATTTTGGCTGGGCACAAAGTTTTGGCATGCAGTCGGCGTGCGAAGTATTTGATTATTACTTTTGAAACGGGTATTTTACTTATTCATTTGGGTATGTCCGGAAGTTTGCGGATTTTTACCGCCGATGATGAGCGCATCGCCACGCCGGATAAGCATGATCATTTAGATTTTGTATTTGATGACGGCACCGTATTGCGTTATCACGATCCGCGTAAATTTGGTGCGGTATTGTGGTATGAGGGTATTGCCGAGCATCATCCGCTGTTGGAAAAACTGGGGCCGGAGCCGCTCTCGGACGATTTTGATGCAAATTACCTGTATCAGAAATTGAAAACCCAAAAGCGTGCAGTCAAATTAGCGCTGATGGATAATGCGGTGGTGGTTGGTGTTGGCAATATTTATGCGAATGAAAGTCTGTTTAAGGCAGGTATTTCGCCATTGCATCCGGCAAATAAGCTGACCAAGAAAGAATGCGCATTATTGGTGGAAACCGTTAAAGCGGTTCTGCAAAGGGCGATTGCAACGGGCGGCAGTACGCTGCGGGACTTTGTCAATAGCGATGGCAAAAGCGGCTACTTTCAGCAGGAATATACGGTCTATGGCCGTCACAATGAGCCTTGTGTCCAATGTGGCGGGCTGATTTTTAAAGAAACTTTGGGGCAGCGTGGAACGTTTTATTGTCCAAATTGCCAGAAATAGTTTCAGACGGCCTTAAATGTCAGAGGCCGTCTGAAAATAATGAATACCATACAGAAGAAATTTTATGTCTAAACAAAAAGCTCCTTTTTTTAAACGACTGGGCAGACTTTGCCGTTTGGCGGCTTGGTTGTTCCGAACCGGCCGGAATTTGCGTGCCATCGATGGCAATAATGCAGAGGAACGCAATCATGCTGTGGTTGTTTTGGGAAAAGGCGCATTGGATGCTTTGGATATTGAATTGGAAATCGGCGTACCGCCTCAAGGCAATGTGAGCGGTACATTGGTAGTGGCCAACCATGTTTCTTGGTTGGATATTTTTGCCATGAGCGCCGTTTATCCGAGCAGTTTTATTGCCAAGCAGGAAATCAGCGGTTGGCCGGTTTTGGGGAAAATGGGTAAAAATGCCGGCACGGTGTTTATCAACCGCAATTCCCGCCGAGATATCGAGCCTATTAACCAGGCGATTTGCGCGGCATTGAAAGCAGGACAGAATGTCAGCTTCTTCCCTGAAGCGCGTACTTCTTCCGGCTTGGGTATTTTGCCGTTTAAAGCAGCCCTGTTTCAATCGGCGATTGATGCGAAAGCGCCGATTCAAGCAGTGACCTTGCGCTATTATGATGGCGAAGGACAACGGACGGACTTGCCGTCTTATGCGGAGGTAAACCTGTTTCAATCTTTATGGCGCATTGTTTCGATGAAGAAAATCTGTATCCGTTTGGATTTCTCGCCTCAATACAAACCGACAGATATGCCGGATAAAGACCGCTATGCTTTGAAAGATATTGCGGAAACAGCCATCGGCGAAATTGTGGCTTCGGATTCGCCCGTTCAGCCCTTACCTAAAAAATAATTTCAGTCAGGCACTTGTTTTATTTCAGATGGCCTTCATTTAGAGGAATAGCTGTTTTCGGTTTAATTGAATTGATAGTTTGATGTAATTAATATTATTTGAACTATAAATTATACAAATCGATAGGCCTGCATTAAAATGCAAGCATTGATTCATTTCTCAAACCCGAATTTTTAAGGAGCTTAAAAATGGCTTTGCAAGATCGTACCGGTCAAAAAGTACCTTCCGTAGTATTCCACACTCGCGTTGGCGACACTTGGAAAGATGTTTCTACTGATGATTTGTTCAAAGGCAAAAAAGTAGTCGTGTTCTCTCTGCCTGGCGCATTTACTCCAACTTGCTCTTCTTCTCACCTGCCACGCTACAACGAATTGTTTGGTGCGTTCAAAGAAAACGGTGTTGACGCAATCTACTGCGTATCTGTAAACGACACTTTCGTAATGAACGCTTGGGCTGCTGAAGAAGAAGCCGACAACATCTACATGATCCCTGATGGCAACGGTGAATTCACTGAAGGCATGGGCATGTTGGTTGACAAAGAAGACTTGGGCTTCGGTAAACGCTCTTGGCGTTATTCCATGCTGGTTAACGACGGCGTGGTTGAAAAAATGTTTATCGAACCTGAAGAACCAGGTGATCCTTTCAAAGTGTCTGACGCTGACACTATGTTGAAATACATTGCTCCTGACTGGAAAGCTCAAGAGTCTGTTGCCATCTTCACCAAACCTGGCTGCCAATTCTGTGCTAAAGCTAAAAAAGCTCTGCAAGACAAAGGCTTGTCTTACGAAGAAATCGTATTGGGCAAAGATGCAACTGTTACTTCCGTACGCGCTATTACCGGCAAGATGACTGCTCCTCAAGTATTCATCGGCGGTAAATACATCGGCGGTAGCGAAGACTTGGAAGCTTACTTGGCTAAAAACTAATCGCCTGTATGCTTGAGACGGTTTAAACAGGCCGTCTGAAAGATAAAATATAGAGTTATTCAGACGGCGTTTACAATTCGGCGTTCTGAATAACTCTATATTCGCAAGTAGAATTTGAGATTATTGTTTTAAATCGATATTTAGGTATTGGCTATTGATTTTTAAATTTTGATAGTTTGTGAAGTTTAGGCCGTCTGAAAACGGATAACCTGATGGCAATATCGGTTTGGATATAGACAGTAAGGATAAAATATGAAAAAGATTCAAGCAGATGTGGTAGTACTGGGTGGCGGTACAGCCGGTATGGGCGCATTTCGCAATGCCCGACTTCATACAGACAATGTTTACCTGATTGAAAATAATGTGTTCGGCACGACCTGCGCGCGCGTGGGCTGTATGCCTTCTAA
The DNA here is from genome assembly GCF_051957375.1 of Neisseria sp. P0017.S009. NCBI lineage: Bacteria > Pseudomonadati > Pseudomonadota > Betaproteobacteria > Neisseriales > Neisseriaceae > Neisseria > Neisseria sp. P0017.S009. The sequence continues at coordinate 338,730 of NZ_JBQCWL010000001.1, read as the reverse complement.
ACTCTTGATTGCCGCAGCAGAAGCGCGCCATCATGCTTTGCATACCGATCCGTTTGGCGTGCATTTGGATAAAGACAGCGTAACGGTAAACGGCGAAGAAGTCATGCACCGCGTGAAGTCCGAACGCGACCGTTTTGTCGGTTTTGTAGTCAGCGATGTAGAAGAGTGGCCTGCCGACAAGCGTATTATGGGTACGGCAAAATTTGTTGATGAACACACCGTCCAAATCGATGACCATACGCAAATCACTGCAAAAAGTTTTGTGATTGCCACCGGCTCACGCCCTGTGATTTTCCCGCAATGGGAAGTTTTGGGCGATCGCTTGATTGTGAACGATGATGTTTTCTCTTGGGATACCCTGCCTAAGAGTGTGGCCGTATTCGGCCCCGGCGTAATCGGCTTAGAGTTGGGTCAGGCTTTGCACCGTTTGGGCGTAAAAGTTGAAATTTTTGGCGTGGCAGGTGCTATTGGCGGTATTTCCGACCCTGTTGTCGCTGAAGAAGCCAAAACTGTTTTTGGTGAAGAGTTGACTTTGCATTTGGATGCCAAAACCGAAGTCAAATTGGACGCAGAAGGCAATGTTGAAGTTCATTGGGAACAAGATGGCGAAAAAGGCGTGTTCCATGCCGAATATGCTTTGGCTGCCGCCGGCCGTCGTCCGAACGTGGATAATATCGGTTTGGAAAATATCAATATCGAAAAAGACACGCGCGGCGTGCCCGTTGCTGATCCGCTGACCATGCAAACCAGCATTCCTCATATCTTTATCGCAGGCGATGCGTCCAACCAACTGCCTCTGCTGCACGAAGCTGCCGACCAAGGCAAAATTGCCGGTCATAATGCCGCTATTTTCCCGAATATTGAGGGCGGTTTGCGCCGTAGCGTAATCGGCGTGGTATTTACCAGTCCGCAAATTGCCACTATCGGTTTGAAATACGCGCAAGTTGCAGCGAAATATCAACCTGACGAGTTTGTCATCGGCGAAGTTTCCTTCCGAAACCAAGGCCGAAGCCGCGTTATGTTGGTAAACAAAGGCCATATGCGTTTGTATGCTGAGAAAGCAACCGGCCGTTTCATTGGTGCGGAAGTTGTCGGCCCTGCTGCCGAACATTTGGCACACTTGATGGCTTGGGCGCATCAAATGAAGATGACGATTCCGCAAATGCTGGATATGCCGTTCTACCATCCGGTTATCGAGGAAGGTTTGCGCACTGCATTGCGTGATGCCGATGCAAAATTGAAACAGGCTTGATTATTTGATGGAATAAAGGCCGTCTGAAACTCATAGTAAGGTTTCAGACGGCCTTTTCTATGCTTTGAAGCTTTTACTTTTAAATCAATTCTAAATCTGGACCGGCATTTTGCGCACGACGGCTTCGTAATTGAATGTCTAGGCGCAAATCGTGGGCGGAGTCGGCATTTTTAATGGCGTCTTGATAGCTGATATCGCCGTTTTCATACAAATCATATAAGGCTTGGTCAAAAGTAATCATGCCCATGCCAGTTGATTTTTTCATCATTTCTTTGATGTTGTGGACTTCGCCTTTTCGAATCAAGTCGGCAATAATGGGCGAATTGAGCAAAACCTCGACAGCCGCTACGCGTCCCCGTCCGCCTTCACGGGGAATCAGGCGTTGCGAAATAAAGGCTTGCAGGTTGAGCGATAAATCGGTTAGCAACTGGTTACGGCGCTCTTCGGGGAAGAAGTTGATGATGCGGTCCAGCGCTTGGTTGGTACTGTTGGCGTGCAGTGTCGCCATACACAAATGGCCGGTTTCCGCGAAGGAAATGGCGTAGTCCATGGTCTCGCGGTCTCGGATTTCACCAATCAGGATAACATCCGGCGCTTGGCGCAGGGTATTTTTCAATGCAATCGGCCAATTTTCTGTATCTACACCGATTTCACGTTGGGTGATGATGCAGTTTTTGTGTTGGTGGATAAACTCAATCGGGTCTTCGATGGTAATAATGTGGTCGAAGCTGTTTTCGTTTCGATAGTCGATAAGGGAGGCGAGGGAAGTGGACTTGCCCGAACCTGTACCGCCGACAAAAATAACCAAACCGCGTTTTCTGAGGGCGATGTCTTTCAGAATCGGTGGCAGATTGAGCGTTTCAAATTTAGGGATATTGCTGGTAATGGAGCGGAACACTAATGCAGTTGCGCCGCGTTGAACCATTGCATTGACACGGAAGCGGCTGGTATCGGGCAGGCTGATGGCGAAGTTGCATTCGTTGGTGGAAGAAAATTCTTCGATTTGTTTGGAAGACATAATCGAAAAAGCGATTTCCATACATTTTTCAGCACTCAGCGGCTCATCGCTCAGTCGTGTGATTTTGCCATCCACTTTCATGGCAGGCGGGAAATTGGTGGTAATGAAAAGGTCGGAGCCTTTGTATTTGTTCATATGGCGTAGCCAAGCGAACAATTCTTCTTTTGCGCCCGGAGTATTTTCGTCAAACATAAGAATTTAGATATTTAAAATAGAGTTATTTTATTGAGAATAATTATAACAGAAGCAATCATTATTTGCTGTTTTGCCCGCTAGAGCGGCAATCTGTTTTAAATTGAGTGTCGTGTTGGGAATATAGCAGATTTTTCAGTATCCCTGTGATTTTAAATTCTGCTGTTATAATGTTGCTCGATTAGTGAATGGAAAGGTAACGAGATGTCAGTACAAACAATTGCCGTGGTCGGCGCAATGGAACAGGAAATCGAGCTTTTGCGTGAAAGTATGGCCAATGTCAAGCATGTGTCCTTCGGTAAATTCTCGGCATATGAAGGCGAATTGACTGGAAAACGCATGGTATTGGTTTTGAGTGGTATCGGTAAGGTCAATGCAGCGGTTTCTACTTCTTGGGTCATTCATCAGTTTGCACCGGATTGCGTCATCAATACCGGCAGTGCAGGCGGTTTGGGCAAAGGATTGAAGATCGGCGATGTGGTTATCGGCGAAACTGTGGCGCATCACGATGTTGACGTAACGGCTTTTGGTTATGTTTGGGGACAAGTGCCGCAACTTCCTGCCGTGTTTGCATCGGATTCAAACTTGATTCGCCAAGCAGAAAAGGCGGCGCAAGTGTTTGAAGGTGCGGCTGTTACGCAAGGTCTGATTGTCAGTGGCGACCGTTTTGTGCACAGCAGCGAAGGTGTCGCGGAAATCCGCAGCCATTTCCCTGACGTTAAAGCAGTAGAAATGGAAGCTGCGGCGATTGCGCAGACTTGTCATCAGTTGGAAGTGCCGTTTGTGATTATTCGCGCCGTCTCCGATTCGGCAGATGAGAAAGCGGACATCAGCTTTGAAGAGTTTTTGAAAACGGCTGCCGTCAGCTCGGCGAAGATGGTAACCGAGATTGTCAAATCGCTATAAAATCATGCAAAAGCGTTGAATTTCCGTTAGAATACGGAACGATTCAACCTTATTCTAAGGCCGTCTGAAAACCGAATCCCTGTTTTTTCAGACGGCCTTTCAGCCTTTAATTGCATTTATCTTAATAACAATATGAAAAACATACGGAATTTCTCCATTATTGCCCACATCGACCACGGTAAATCGACGCTTGCCGACCGTTTTATCCAATACTGCGGCGGCTTGGATTTGCGCGAAATGAGTACGCAGGTGCTCGATTCCATGGACATCGAAAAAGAGCGCGGCATTACCATTAAAGCGCAAACCGCCGCGCTCAACTATAAAGCACGCGACGGACAGGTGTATCAGCTCAATCTAATTGATACTCCGGGACACGTCGATTTCTCTTACGAAGTATCACGTTCGCTGTCGGCTTGCGAAGGCGCGCTTTTGGTGGTCGATGCGTCTCAAGGTGTAGAAGCGCAAACCGTAGCGAACTGCTATACCGCGATTGATTTGGGTGTGGAAGTTGTGCCTGTTTTGAATAAAATCGACTTGCCTGCCGCAGAACCCGAGCGCGTGGAGCAGGAAATTGAAGACATCATCGGCATTGATGCCGTTGGTGCGGTGCAGTGTTCCGCTAAAAGCGGCATTGGTGTGGAAGATGTTTTGGAAGAAATCGTTGCCAAAATCCCTGCGCCAACCGGTGATGAAAATGCGCCGTTGCAAGCGGTTATTGTCGATTCTTGGTTTGACAACTACGTCGGCGTAGTTATGTTGATTCGTGTGAAAAACGGCACCATCAAGCTGAAAGACAAAGTGCGCTTTATGAGCACCAAGGCGGAAACTCAGGTTGAGCAGCTGGGCGTTTTTACGCCGAAATCGGTTCAAAAACAAGAACTCAAAGCCGGAGAAGTGGGCTTTTTGATTACTGGTGTAAAAGAATTGGGTCAGGCGAAAGTCGGCGATACGGTGACTTTGGTTGCCAACCCTGCCTCTGAGCCGCTGCCCGGTTTCCAAGAAGTACAAAGCCAAGTATTTGCCGGTCTCTATCCGGTGGAAAGCCACGACTACGAAGCCTTGCGTGACGCGTTGGAAAAATTGCAGTTGAACGATGCTTCGTTGAAATTTGAGCCTGAAGTTTCCCAGGCATTGGGCTTCGGCTTCCGTTGCGGCTTCTTGGGTCTGTTGCACTTGGAAATCGTTCAGGAACGTTTGGAACGCGAGTTCGACATGGACTTGATTACCACTGCGCCAACGGTGGTTTATGAAGTCGTGTTGAAAAACGGCGAGAAAATCGAAGTTGAAAACCCGTCCAAACTGCCTGAAATCAGCACCATCGAAACCATTCTTGAGCCGATTATCACTGCGACCATTCTTGTGCCGCAGGAATATGTCGGCAACGTCATGACTCTGTGTAACCAAAAGCGCGGCGTTCAGGTCAATATGCAATACATGGGCCGTCAAGTCATGCTGACTTATGATTTGCCGATGAACGAAGTCGTAATGGATTTCTTCGACAAGCTTAAATCGACTTCGCGCGGCTATGCTTCGTTGGACTACCATTTCAAAGAGTTCCAACCATCTGATTTGATTAAGCTCGACATTATGGTCAACGGCGAAAAAGTCGATGCCCTGAGCCTGATTGTGCACCGTCAAAGTGCCGTTCACCGCGGTCGCGAGCTGGCATCGAAAATGCGCGAACTGATTCCGCGCCAGATGTTTGATATTGCCGTACAGGCCGCCATCGGCAGTCAGATTATCGCCCGTGAGAACGTCAAAGCACTGCGTAAAAACGTTTTGGCGAAATGTTACGGCGGCGATATTACGCGTAAGAAAAAACTTCTCGAAAAACAAAAAGCAGGTAAGCGCCGCATGAAACAAGTAGGCAATGTGGAAATCCCGCAAAGCGCGTTCTTGGCGATTCTGCAAGTGAGTGATAAATAATGAGTATAAATCTGACTTTAGGCGCAATCGTTGTACTGCTGGCCGGCTTGGTCCTCAACTTCAAAAGCAGCAAAGAGCGTCAGGAAAACGGCGAATGGAGCTCCGGCTTGCAATGGAGTTATCTCTTGTGCATGGTCGGCGTATTCGGAATTTTGTCCGAATTTATGAGCTTTACCGCCGTATTGCTGGTGTTTGTCGTGTTTACCGGTATTGTTTGGGCAATCCATAAAGGCCGTCTGAAAAAAAGCGAAACCGGCGAAGACAATGCACATTTTACCGACTACATGGGCGGCTTTTTTCCTATCATCTTGGTTATCTTTGTATTGCGTAGCTTTATTGCTGAGCCGTTCCAAATTCCGTCCAGTTCCATGCGTCCGGGCTTGGTCAAAGGCGATTTTATCTTGGTAAACAAATTTTCTTACGGTATCCGCCTGCCGATTTTGAATAAGGTCATTATCCCTGTCGGCAATATTGCCCGAGGCGATGTCGTGGTGTTCAATTACCCACTTCAGCCTGAGATGAATTACATCAAACGTATCGTCGGTATTCCGGGCGACGTTGTGGAATACCGTGATAAGGTTTTGACTGTTAACGGTGAAATTATTTCCGAAAAACCAAACGGTAATTATCAATACGCAGATGATACCGATCCGTCTATGATTCATACGCTTGAGCGTTTTCAGACGGCCTTGAACGGCAAAAACTTTGATGTGGTCAAAGAAGCCGGTCAGCCTTCCGTATCTATTGCCGTATTGAACAAATATACTTCCGAAGTAATGCCTGAAAGCAATTACTCGCTTGAAACAAGCGGTTTGGAAAATTGCGAATACGCAGAAGACGGCAATGGCTTTATCTGTAAAGTTCCCGAAGGCCGTTATTTCGCGATGGGCGATAACCGTGACAACAGCGCCGATTCCCGTTACTGGGGATTTGTCGATGACAAACTGATTGTCGGTAAAGCCTTCTTTGTTTGGATGAACTTTGGCGAACTCAGCCGTATCGGTACCAGTATCCAATAAGCAATAAACAGATTAAAAGGCCGTCTGAAATTTTTCAGACAGCCTTTTTTGCATCTATTTTTTGTCTTTTAACGAACCTAAATAAATTGCCAATAAAGTTAAAGTGGCGCCACTCCATTGGACGATATTAATCGGTTTATCCAGCCAGAAATAATCGATCAACATGGCAGCAACTGGTTCGGAGAGCAGTAGTAGGCCGGTCAGCGATAGGGATAAAAGCGGGATGGCGTAAGCAATCAATGCCCAAGCAAAACATTGCATGACGATGCCGTAGATGGAGACTAGAATCACATCGTTTAAAGTTTTGGGGTAAAGATGGATGGCATCGAATAGCAGTGACGGGATGACCAGCGCCATTGCGCCGCCGAAGCTTAAAATCATCATCAGAGGAAACAAACCAACTTTTTCCTGCTCATGGGTTTTGCGTACGAAGACCATAGACAGGGCCAGCATGGCACCGGATACTACGCCGCTGACAAATCCCCATGCGGCATTGTCGTTATGGCTGAACTCTGGACTGCCGATTAAGGCGACGCCTATGGTGGCCAATATCAAACTTAAAATTTGCAGGGTGCTTAGACGTTCTGAATAAAAGAAGAAGCCGATGGCGGCTAAAAAGAAAATCTGCAGGCTGTTGAGCAAAGTGGAAATTCCGGGACCTACGGCGTGAATGCTTTCGTGCCAAAGGGCGAGGTCGAATGCGAGGAAAACGCCGGATAAGATTGCGTAGCCGACCGTTTTTCTTTTCGTGGGCATTTGTTGTCTGAAAAAACGCCCGAGTAGGAAGAATATAGGGGCGGCGATCAGCAAGCGCCAGAATGCGATGGCGTAAGAGCCGACATCGACAAATTTGACGATCAAACTGCCCAAGCCGAAGACGACGCAGCCGACGACCAGTAGGGGTGCTGCATAATTTCCCGAACGTGTGTTCATCGGCTTCTCCAAGAATGAAATGAAGACGATTATTCCATAAAATATAGCTGGGGCGCTAATGATAAATAGTGGTAAGCCAAGATAAAGGGTTTATGATGAAAGGCCGTCTGAAAACTTTTTCAGACGGCCTTTTGATGATTTTCTGGCTTGATTTCGTATTGTTGTAGTATAAAATCGTTTTACGCCGTGTTTTCAGACGGCCTGATCAGTTTTGGTTTTGAGAAAAGGATATTGGAAATGGCAAACCCTATTCGTGCGTTTTTGGATTATGTGCCGTCGGTTGATGAGTCTTGTTTTGTAGATGAGACTTCGGTAGTGATTGGCGAAGTGTCGCTGGCAGAAGATGTATCGATTTGGCCTTATGCCGTATTGCGCGGCGATATGAACAGTATTTCTATCGGCAAACGCAGCAATGTGCAGGACGGCAGCGTTTTGCATGTGTCGCATAAGAATGCGGCGAAGCCTGACGGTTCGCCTTTGATTATCGGTGATGATGTGACGATTGGGCATAAGGTCATGCTGCATGGTTGCCGAATTGGGAATCGTGTGTTGGTGGGCATGGGCTCGATTATTTTGGATGATACGGTTGTCGAGGATGATGTGATGATAGGCGCGGGCAGTTTGGTACCACCGCGCAAGCGTTTGGAAAGCGGTTTTTTATACGTTGGCTCGCCTGTGAAACAAGTGCGTCCGCTGACTGATGAGGAAAAGGAATTTTTGACGTATTCGTCCGCGCATTATGTCCGCCTGTCCGGTCAGCATAAAATTTCAAAATAAGGAAAACCAATACAATGAACGCAATTTATCTGGCTTCGGGCAGTCCGCGCCGTCGTGAGATTTTGGAGAATTTAGGTTTTACGGTACACCGCCTTCCTGCGGATATTGATGAAACCCCTAAAGAAAGCGAAGCTGCAGTAGAGTATGTGCGCCGTATGGCCTGCGAGAAAAATCAGGCAGCGGTGGCGCAATGGTTTGCTGCTCATGATCAAGAGCCAGAGTTTGCTGTATTGACGGCGGATACGACGGTGGCGGATGGTATAGTTATTTTAGGTAAACCGGAATCCGAGGCGGATGCGGTCGATATGCTGGAACGCTTGTCTGGACGGACGCATCAAGTGCTGACGGCTGTATGCGTTTACTGGCAAGGCGTGCGCCATGATGTGGTGCAGGCGAGCGAAGTGCGCTTTAAAACGTTGACGACTGAGGAGATTGCGGCCTATGTTGCCAGCGGCGAGCCGATGGATAAAGCCGGTGCGTATGGGATTCAGGGCTTGGGCGGCGTATTTGTCGAGCATTTGCAGGGTAGCTTTACTGGCGTGATGGGTTTGCCGGTTTATGAGACCGCGCAACTACTGAAATCTTTGGGTTTGGAAGCGCCGCCGTTTGCTTAAAATTAGGCAAATACCGTCTGAAAGCGTGCCGACAAAAACGCCTGTTTCAGTTACAATACTGCCTTAAACAGCTTGTTTGAAGAAAGATATGAAAGAACATAAGGCCCGGAAACGCTTCGGGCAGAATTTTTTGCAGGATACGCGGATTATTAGCGATATTGTCAACGCAGTCAGACCGCAGCCTGATGATATCGTGATTGAAATCGGCCCGGGCTTGGCCGCCATTACCGAGCCTTTGGCGAAAAAACTCAACTGCCTGCATGTTTGCGAAATCGACCGCGACATCGTACGCCGTCTGAAAACCTTGCCGTTTGCAGATAAATTGGTGATACACGAAGGCGATGTATTGCAGTTTGATTTCAATAGCATTGAAGGCAAGAAAAAAATTGTCGGCAACCTGCCGTACAATATTTCCACGCCGCTTTTGTTCCGATTGAGCGAAGTGGCAGACGATGTGATCGATATGCACTTTATGCTGCAAAAAGAAGTGGTCGAACGCATGGTGGCGCAGCCGGAAACCAACGACTATGGCCGTCTGGGCGTAATGCTGCAATATTTCTTCGATATGGAAATGTTAATTGAAGTACCGCCCGAATCCTTTGATCCTGCGCCGAAAGTAGATTCGGCCATCGTGCGCATGATTCCGGTGAAACACCGTATCGGCAAAGCGGAAGATTTTGAACATTTTGCCAAACTGGTGAAACTGGCTTTCCATCAACGCCGCAAAACCATACGCAATAATTTGAAGGAACTTGCCGGAGATGATGATTTGCAGGCAGTCGGCATCAATCCGCAGGACAGGGCAGAACACATTGCCGCTGAGAAATATGTGGAATTGAGCAATTATCTGGTTCAAAAGGCCGTCTGAAACAGTGATGGCAATTTTTAAGCAACCTCCTATTCAATGGGGGTTTCTAGGTGACTCATATTTGTGGCGCGAGTTGGCGCAGTATTTTTCCGATAAAGACATGCCGCCTGAGCGGCACCGTTTTGAAGCAGCAATTATCGGCGCAGTTTGGGTATTGACCGGGCATCGTCTTGATAGGGAAGAGCAATTTAAAGTCAATCGGTAAAATCAAGGCGGAATCTCCGGCGGCATAGTTAGTTGCCGTTTTTGGCTGGAAACGGCCATTCCTTTGCTTTGGTAGCGGCAAGCGCAACTCAAGTCCCGAAAATTTTGGCAGTTTGGAAAGAAATAATGATTAAATTCAAAAATGTACACAAACATTTTAAAGATTTGCACGTTATCAACGGCGTGAATCTGGAAGTCAAACAAGGCGAAGTGGTCGTTGTATGCGGCCCTTCAGGCAGTGGCAAATCTACGCTGATTCGTACGGTAAACCAACTCGAGCGCATTGAAAGCGGCGAGATTTGGGTGGGCGGCATCAATGTTGCCGATCCGAAAACCGATTTGAACAAAGTGCGCGAAGAAGTGGGTTTTGTGTTCCAAGGATTCAATCTGTATCCACATTTGACCGTCTTGGAAAATATTATTCTTTCTCCGATGAAAGTGAAAAACCAAAGCCGTGAAGAGGCGGAAAAGAAAGCGATGGAGCTTTTGGAACGCGTCGGTTTGGCGCATAAAAAAGACGCGCTGCCCGGTCAGCTTTCAGGCGGTCAGCAGCAGCGTGTGGCGATTGCACGAGGTTTGGCGATGGAGCCACGCGTCATGTTGTTTGACGAGCCGACTTCCGCGCTTGACCCTGAAATGGTTGGCGAAGTATTGAAAGTGATGAAAGACTTGGCGGAAAGCGGCATGACCATGATGTGTGTGACCCATGAAATGGGTTTTGCGCGCGAAGTCGCCGACCGTGTGATTTTTGTCGATAAAGGCCAGATTCTGGAAGATGAAACGCCGGAAGAATTTTTTACCAATCCGAAACACGAGCGTGCCAAACAATTCCTGCAACAGGTGATGACACATTAAAACTCGGGCCGTCTGAAATTTCAGACGGCATGATCGGTTTGAATGATTTTGAAAGTTGAAAATAATGTATTTTGTTGACCGTACTGCTGTTGTGCTGAAGCCGACCGCCCGTTTTTTGGAATGGCTGAAATCCGCCGATGAAAATATGCCCGACCTGACCGTCGAGCAACTGCGCACCAACTGCTCCGTATTCCTTGTGCCGCAATTTGACGAACCCGAATCCGTCATTTCTTATTTTGACGAACGCTATCAGCAGATTTTTGAAGCCGAATTGGCAGGCTGGGACATCGATAAAAGCAAATGGCCGCAAGACATGAGCTTGAAGGCTTTTTGGGAATTTTTCGATACCGAAATCCACGATATGGTTTTGGATATGGAAGAGGCGGAATTGAACATTACGCCTGTTTTCGACAATATGATGTAAAGCCGTGCGAAGTTTTCAGACGGCCTTAAAGCCCTCGCGTTCTTTGAAAATTCTGATTGTCTTCTTACACCTTTCGGCGTTGGCCTTATGCCTTGCCGAGTTTTACGGCTGGATGATGTGGCTGGGTTTGGCGGCATTGGCCGGCAGTTTTGCCTATGCTTGGCGCAGCGTTAATTTTCAGACTCAAAATGCGGTCAGAAAAATCATCATCGACCGCCAATACCGTGCGACGGTTTACTTGAATGATGAGGAAGAGGGAAGAAGCGCGGTTTTGCAAGACGGCAGTATGTTGACAGTTTATGCTTTGTTTTTGCAATGGAATGTTGACGGAAAAATGGTTAAACACTGCATCTTGCCTGATATGGCCGACCGCGATGCCTACCGCCGTCTGAAAGTGTGGGCGCGCTGGTGTCGTGAAAAAGAAGACAAAGCAGAACTTGCGGCAGATATGGATTAAACGGCTGTTTCAGACGGCCTTTTGAAGCGATAAATACAATGAAAACATTACAAAACTGGCTTTCTCATTTGGAGACTGCCCATAGTTCCGGCCTTATCGATATGGGCTTGGAGCGCGTGGGAGAAGTGAAAAAACGTATGAATTTGGTGCCGCAATGTCCTGTCGTCGTGGTGGCGGGTACCAATGGCAAAGGTTCCGTATGCGCCTATTTGTCGCATATTTATAAAGAGGCCGGTTTCAAAGTCGGTACGCTGACCAGTCCTCATCTTCTGCGTTACAACGAACGAATCGCCATCAACACTCAGCCAGTTTCAGATCAATTGATTGTTTCCTCATTTGAGCGTATCGAAGCGGCGCGCGGTGAAATTTCGCTGACGTATTTTGAGTTTAATGCTTTGGCTGCCGTTGATATTTTCATGCATGAAAATGTGGATGTAATGATTTTGGAAGTCGGTTTGGGCGGGCGATTGGATGCTGTGAATGTATTCGATGGCGACTGCTCGGTCGTTACCAGCGTGGATTTGGATCATCAGGCATTTTTGGGTGATACTGTCGAACAGGTCGGTTTTGAAAAAGCCGGAGTGTTCCGTAGCGGCAAACCAGCCGTGTGTGGTCAGAATCCTGCGCCTGAATCATTGGTCAAACACGCAGAAGAAATTGGCGCAAAACTATTGATGGTTCAGCGAGATTTTGATTTTGCGTCAATGGAAAGCGTACAGTGGAACTACCGCTTCCATCCGCAATCTTCAGACGGCCAAAGCCGTAACCGCAATTCCTTGCCGTTTCCTGCTTTACGCGGTGCCTATCAGTTGTCTAATGCCGCGTGTGCATTGACGGTGCTGGAATGTTTGAACGAACAATTGCCGGTTGATATCGGCGCGATTAAACGCGGTTTGCTGTTGGTTGAGAATCCTGGACGTTTCCAAGTTTTGCCCGGCCGTCCGCTGGTGGTTTTGGATGTCGGCCACAATCCGCACGCAGCCCGTGCTTTGCGCCGTAGCCTGATTAACCTTGCCTTTGCCCAAAAACGTACCGCCGTATTCAGTATGTTGTCCGATAAAGATATTGATGGCGTGCTGGAAATCGTTAAAGATCAGTTTGACGAGTGGAATATCGCGCCTTTAGATGTACCGCGCGGCATGACGGCGGAGGCTTTGCAGGCTAAACTGTCTGAACACGGCATCGACAATGTAAATGTTTTTGAAACTGTCGCTGCTGCCTACCGCGCTGCTTTGGCTAAAGCAACCGAAAATGATAGAATCGTTGTTTTCGGCTCATTCCATACTGTTGCCGATGTAATGGCTGTTTTGAAAGAACACTAACGAGGAAATTATCATGTCCGACAATAAACAAAAAGAAACTCCAAACGGATACGATTTAGACGGTTACGAACGACTCAAACGTCGCAACCGCCGTCGCTTGGTCTTGGCCTCCGGCTTGGTGGTAGCATCGGGTATGCTGTTCGGTTTGGCACTGACTTCCGGCGACGATAAAAATTCACCGTTTAAAGAAGCGCCTGTCGGTCAGAGCCAAGTCAAAACGGCTGATGAGCCGAGCAAGGCGGTTGTTTTAGAGCCGAATAAAGAGGATGTTGCCGCTGCTGAGGAGGCTGCCCGCCATGCTGATGCCGAAGCATCAAATAAACCGCAAAATGCAGGCGACGAAGAAGACAATGCGCCGGTTGAAGTATTGAAGCCAAACCGTGAATCTGCTCCCGAAGATGTTGGCGAGCCGTTGGTTTTGATCAACGATACTTTGGATGACGGCAATATTAAAGGCTTGGAAGAGTCCGAACGTATTCAACGTGCCGAGGCTGCCAAGCGTGAAGCTGCGGAGCGCCGAGCCGAAGAACGCCGCCAACGTCAGGCTGAACAACGTGCCGCTGCAGCCCGTAAAACACAAGCCCAACAGGAAGCTGTTGAGAAAGAAAGCGCATTGGCAGCTAAAAAACGTGCACTTCAAGCGCGTGCTGAAAAAGCAGAGCGTGAAGCTGCTGCTGAACGCAATAAATTAGCACAATTGGAAAAAGCAGAGAAAGCCATTGCCGAGCGTAAATCTGCCAAAAACAGCAAAGACAGCGTAAAAGACAAGGCCGAACCTACTAAGAAAGCAGAAGCCAAAGTTGAAAAACCAAAAAATGAAAAAGCTAAACCAGAAACGGCCAAAGCAGAAAAAGCCGATAAGGTAAAAACTGCCGAGAAGCCGTCTGAAAAAGCCAAACCTAAAGCTGAAAAAGAAAAAGCAGAAGCTAAACCTGCTAAAAAGGCCGCTATTCAGGCTGGTTATGCTGAAAAAGAACGCGCACAAAGCCTGCAACGTAAAATGAAAGCCGCAGGTATCGATTCGACCATTACTGAAGTGATGACCGATAAAGGTAAGGTGTATCGCGTGAAATCAGCCAGTTATAAAAATGCACGCGATGCAGAGCGCGATTTGAACAAATTGCGTGTACATGGCATTGCCGGTCAGGTGACCAGTGAGTAATTTGCCTGTTGCCGATTTGTTGGCTGCCGCTGTCATCGTCATCTGCATCATTATCTCGTTGACACGGGGTATTATTGCTGAAGCAGGGGCGATGGTGGCGTGGGTGGTATCGTTTATTGCAGCCAGAACGCTTGCCGTTCCGTTTGCCGATGTGGTCTTTAAATCGGTTGAGCCGCATTCTTTGGGGGTTGCCATGGGTTTTGCCGCTGTGTTTTTTCTGGCATGGCTGTTGCAGAAACTGGCACGATCGCTGTTGAGCAGTTTGATGTCTGCCGTTGGTTTGGGAAGCATCAACCGTTTGCTTGGCGGCGTATTCGGTGCAGTGAAAGGTGTGATTTTGGTAACACTGGCTGTGATGGTTTTTTCGCATACCGATTTGCCGAAGACGGAAGAGTGGCAAAGTTCCCATACGATTCCGTATTTTGAATCACTTGCTGATGCTGCGATGCCTTATCTGCCTAGAAAAGGTACCGCAATGCCCCATCTTTCTGGTAAAGCGGCTGAAGTAGAAGAATTGGATGATTGAGTTTGACGGATTCAGACGGCCTATAGGCCGTCTGAATCCGTTTTTATTTGCGTAAATTTAGCATCATATTGTCAACAATTTGAGCAAACTCATCTAAATTATTTTATAATGACGGCTTACCCATTTAATCTTCAAACTCGGAGAAGCACGATATGTGTGGTGTATTAGGTTTGGTTAGTCATGAACCGGTCAATCAGATGTTGTATGATGGTTTGCAGATGTTGCAACACCGTGGTCAGGACGCAGCAGGTATTGTTACTGCCGAAGGCAATATATTTCATATGCACAAGGGCAAGGGCATGGTGCGCGAAGTGTTCCGTACCCGTAATATGCGTGACTTGGTCGGTAATGCAGGCATTGCACATGTCCGCTATCCGACTGCAGGCAATGCGGGCAGCAGCGCAGAAGCCCAGCCGTTTTATGTCAGCTCCCCATTCGGCATTGTTTTGGCACACAATGGTAATCTGACCAATACTGAAGAGCTCTATGAAAACGTATGCAACAAACACCTGCGCCACGTTAATACCAGCTCCGATTCTGAAGTCCTACTCAATGTATTCGCACACGAATTACGCCGCAAAGTCTCTAAAAATACAGTTTCTTACCAACTCACTATCGACAATATTTTCAACGCCGTTTCTGAAGTGCACCGTTTGGTGCGCGGCGCATACGGCGTAGTAGCCATGATTGCAGGATACGGCATGCTGGCTTTCCGGGATCCTTTCGGTATCCGTCCGTTGGTTTTGGGTTCGCAAATTGACGAATCCGGCAAAAAATCTTATGCCGTTGCCTCCGAATCCGTTGCCTTTAATGCACTTGCCTATGATTTGGAACGCGATATCCAGCCGGGAGAAGCCGTATTTATTGGTTTTGATGGCACGATTATTTCCCGTCAATGCAGCGATAAAGCCAAATTAAGCCCTTGTCTTTTTGAATATGTTTATTTTGCCCGCCCGGACTCCGTCATCGATGGCGTTTCCGTTTATCAGTCCCGTATGGATATGGGCGTATCTTTGGCAGAAAAAATCAAACGCGAGCTGCCTGTCGATGATATCGATGTCGTGATGCCGATTCCCGATACCAGCCGACCCAGCGCGATGGAGCTTGCCGTCCATCTCGAAAAACCTTACCGCGAAGGTCTGATTAAAAACCGCTACATCGGCCGCACCTTTATTATGCCCGGCCAAGCAACACGCAAAAAATCAGTGCGCCAAAAACTCAGCCCGATGGAAACCGAGTTTAACGGCAAAAGCGTTTTGTTGGTGGATGATTCCATCGTGCGCGGTACGACCAGCCGTGAAATCGTTGAAATGGTACGCGCGGCAGGCGCACGCAAAGTTTACATTGCGTCTGCTGCTCCCGAAGTGCGCTATCCGAATGTGTACGGTATCGATATGCCGACCCGTGAAGAACTGATTGCAAACGGCCGCAGCGCAGCAGAAATCGCAACCGAGATTGGCGCGGATGGCATCGTCTTCCAAAACTTAGAAGACTTGGAAGCAGTAGTCAAAGCACTCAATCCAAAAATCGAATCCTTTGATTCTTCATGTTTCAACGGTGTTTATCAAACCGGCGATATCGATGAAGTGTATCTAAACCGTCTCTCTACCGAAAAATCAGGTTGTGGCGGCTTGAAAGTTCATCCAAGCAAAATGGAACACAGCATCAGTATCAGTGATAGCGATGATGATGAAGAATAAAGTAAATTGACTTACAATAAAGGCCGTCTGAAAATTAACGTTCAGACGGCCTTTAATTATGTTTTAAACACATCATGAGTACCGAAACCAAAAATTACATCACGCCTACCGGTTGGCAGGCATTGAAAGACGAACTTTATCACCTGGTCAACAAAGAACGCCCGGAAATCGTCCAAATCGTTAACTGGGCGGCAAGCAATGGAGACCGCAGCGAAAATGGTGACTATCTTTACGGCAAACGCCGTATGCGCGAAATCGACCGCCGTATCCGCTTCCTAACCAAACGCTTGGAAGCAGCCGTTGTCGTCGACCCTGAAGCGCGCGAAGCCACGGACCAGGTTTTTTTCAGCGCCACCGTTGGCTTATTGCGCGGAGACGGTCGTGAACAAACCGTCAAAATCGTCGGCGTAGATGAAATCGATACTGCTAAAAACAAAATCTCATGGATTTCCCCTTTGGCGCGCAGCCTGATTAAAGCACGCGAAGGCGATGAAGTTGTCTTGAATACACCGGAAGGGCGTGAGGTTATAGAGATTCTGTCGGTGGAATATATTAAGATTGACTGATTATGCGTGAATAAAAACTATAAAGGCCGTCTGAAAAATATATTTTCAGACGGCCATCTACACTTTTAAGATTTTCCGGCTTTATCCCCGATTTTGCTTTCTTTGCCTTGAATCAGGTTTTGAATATTGCTTTTATGGCGGTACAACACCAATGCTGCAATGAATACGGTTGCCCATGCCCAAGAGGCGTGTGGCATCATGAAGAAGGCGAAGATTGGGGCACAGACGGTGGCGACCAGTGCAGCGAGGGAGGATACTTTGAAACCGAATGCCATGACCAGCCAAATTAAGGCACAGAGCAGGGCGGTTGCAGGGGAGAGGGCGAGCAAGACACCCAATGCGGTGGCTACGCCTTTGCCGCCTTTAAAATTGAAAAATATTGGCCACATATGACCGACCAATGCGGCGATGGCAACCAGTGCTATCGTTGCATCAGACAAATTTAAAGTATCTTGCAGACAGCGTGCCAAGATGACGGCAACCAAGCCTTTTACTGCATCGCCGAGCAGGGTCAGTGCGGCCGCTTTTTTCTTACCGCTGCGCAAGACGTTGGTGGCGCCGGGGTTGCCAGAGCCGTAAGTGCGCGGATCGTCCATGCCGTAATATTTTGATACGATGACGGCAAAAGACAGGGAGCCGATAAGATAGGCGGCAATAATGGCGAGTACATTGAACATTTTGGGTGCTTTACTTAAAATGGGAACGGATATTCTATCAAAAAAACGGACAGGCAAATGGATAAAATCTTTTTGTGCGGCATGAAGGCCGATACTTTAATCGGCGTATATGATTGGGAACGCGAGCGTAAACAGACTTTGATTTTGGATTTGGAAATCAGTGTTCCCGAGCGTACCGGCACGAGCGACGATATCGGCGATACCATCCATTATGGCGAAGTATGCGAAGTCGTACGCCGCAGCCTTGCCGAACAGGATTTTTTACTGCTGGAAACTTTGGCGGAACATATCGCCCAATTGATTTTGAATGATTTTGGTGCGGCCAAAGTGCGCGTCCGTATTGTGAAACCGGGTATCTTGCCCGATGTGGCGCAGGTCGGTATTGAAATTGAACGTGTTCGGGAATAGGGCTTATCTATGCCGTCTGAAAAAGCATTTCAGACGGCCTTTAATATTTAATAATTTGGAAATGAGGTAAAAAATGGATTTGAAAGAAACTAAATTAAGCAGCGAGCCAATCTACGAAGGTTCTTTTGTTACCATCAGCCGCGATCGGGTGCGCCTGCCCAACGGCAACGAAAGCCAACGGGTTGTGATCCGCCATCCGGGTGCTGCGTGTGTGTTGGCGGAAACGGAAGACGGCAAAGTTGTTTTGGTTCGCCAATGGCGTTATGCCGCCGATCAGGCGACGTTGGAATTGCCGGCGGGTAAATTGGATGTGGCGGATGAAGATCCTGCCGAATGCGCTTTGCGTGAGTTGGCAGAAGAAACGCCATACGTTGCCGACAGCGTCAAACTGTTGTACTCCTTTTATACAGCAGTCGGTTTTTGCGATGAAAAAATGTATCTCTACCAAGCGCAAGGTGTGCGTTTAGGCAGCGAGTTGAGCAATGATGAGGATGAAATTACAGAAACCGTCCTGATGAGCAAGGACGAGGTGCGCAATGCATTGGCAAACGATAAAATCAAAGATGGTAAGACTTTGATTGGTTTGCAGTATTGGTTGACTCAGAATTGATATGTTAAGCAGAAAATCCTTGATGGATTTCTGAATACTTGAGCCTGATATTTGATAATAAGGTTTCATACAAACAAGGCCGTCTGAAAAAGCTTTCAGACGGCCTTGTTTTATTTTGTAGCCGGATTTTAGCCTAATAAAGCCGGTGCAAACCGTGTAATCGTATCGCGTAAAACGATGAGTTTGCCGTGGAAGAAGTGGGACGAGCCGGCAATGGTTACAACTGGCAGGCCTTGTGGTTCTGCCCATGTCAGGGCTTTGTTGATTTCGACGACTTCGTCTTCCGCGCCATGAATCATCAATGTTTTGGCGATATCGGGAACGTCGGATGGTTCAGGACGGTCGGTGTAGTGATGGACGGCAGCGCCCATCAGCAACAGCAAATCAGGCGTGCGTTCTTGGGCGGCAAAGGTGGAAACGTAGCCGCCAAATGAAAAGCCAGCCAGGGCGAATTGCGGTGCGTCTGGATGTTGCGCGCGGGCGTAGTCGATAACGGCAATGCAGTCATGCGTTTCGCCGCGGCCGTAGTCGTGTTCGCCTTCGCTATTGCCTACGCCGCGCAAATTGGGCAGGTAGCAATGGAAACCGAGTTGGCTGAGGGCTTTGGCGGCGGTTTGGATGACTTTGTTGGTGTTGGTGCCGCCTTGCAGGGGATTGGGGTGGTTGATGACGGCAACGCCGCGGGCGGATTCTTGTGTGCTTGGCAGGTAGATGGTTTCCAGTAAACCGGCCGGGCCGGGGATTTGAATGATGTCGGGTTTGAGCATGAGTGTGTCCTTGTTTGTTTTTTCAGACGGCCTGAAGCGGTTTACAGATAAAAATTCTTGCCGTTGTTTTGGTTGTTGGCTTTCAAATCAGCAAGCATCCGTTTGAAGTCCAAGCCGTATTTTTCGCTTAATTTTTCGGCGCGTTTTTTCAGGTTGTCGAGATTTTGTTCTTTAGGGCTACTTTGGAACGCCATGACCGCTACGTTGCCGTGGCTCTCAGCAGGCAGCTCGAGCACGCGGCCGTCAAAGACGTTGAGCAGGCGTTCGACAAAGCGTTGGTAACGCTGGTCGCCGCTCCACCAGTTGGTGACAAATACGCCGTCTGAAGAGAGGGCGTTGCGGCAGTCTTGGAAGAAGGGCTCTTCCACCAAAGTATCGATAATCTGTTCGCCGTCAAAACCATCTACCAAAATCACATCGGTATTGTGGCGGAACACTTTAATATATTCCGCGCCATCCGCCTCGATAATTTCAAAATTTTCGCCTTCGTGCGGCAATTCAAACAGGCTGCGCGCCACGGCGATGACTTGCGGATTGATGTCAATGGCGGTTTGCTTGGTGTGGGGCAGATAGCTGTCTATCCAACGGGCAAACGAGCCGCCGCCCAAGCCGATTTGGGTGATGTGTTTGGGCGGGGTTTCTGCAAACAGCAGCCAACCCATCATGGCGCGGCTGTACGACAACACAAGCTTGGACGGATGATCGACATTCATGGAGCTTTGAATGGTGTCGCTGCCCAAGTGGAGGGAACGGATATTGCCTTCTTCGGAAATGCCGACTTCGGGCAGATGGGATTTAGCTGGGCGCAGGCGGCGGTAAGGATGGCGGGGTGGCATGGGTGCAGACGAAAGATGTAAAAGGCGTTATTTTAACAGAAACAATGATGTTTTGTGCTGGAGCGGTTTTCAGACGGCCTTTGAGCGTGTTGAATTGAGAGGTAAGGTATTTATTTAATTTTCTTTAAAATCATTGGTTTTTATAATTTCGTGAGTAACTTTGTTTTAAAATGCTTGCCAAAATGGGAACTTATCGGCATAATTCCGACTTCTTTGCCGGTATAGCTCAGTTGGTAGAGCACCTGACTTGTAATCAGGGGGTCCCGAGTTCGACTCTTGGTGCCGGCACCAGTTAAAGACTGATGGTGCCGCAAGGCATTTCAGTAGGCCGGTATAGCTCAGTTGGTAGAGCACCTGACTTGTAATCAGGGGGTCCCGAGTTCGACTCTTGGTGCCGGCACCAATTAAAAGCCCGATTGTGAAAGCAGTCGGGCTTTTTGCTTATGCTTTGATATTTTAAAAGCAGACCTTATAATACCGCGTTTCCATTACAACAAAGGGCTGCCCGTCGGGCGGAACACACAAAACACCATGATTACCGTAAACACTTTGCAAAAAATGAAAGCAGAGGGCGAAAAAATCGCCATGCTGACCGCTTATGAATCCAGCTTTGCCGCGCTGATGGACAATGCCGGCGTAGATGTATTGCTGGTCGGTGATTCTTTGGGTATGGCGGTGCAAGGTCGTCAGTCCACTTTGCCAGTGAGCTTGCAGGATATGTGCTACCACACTGAATGCGTGGCTCGCGGCACTCAAAATGCCATGATTGTCAGTGATTTGCCATTTGGCGCATATCAGCAGAGCAAAGAGCAGGCATTTGCGGCGGCGGCAGAGTTGATGGCGGCCGGCGCGCATATGGTCAAGCTCGAAGGCGGTGTCTGGATGGCGGAGACCACTGAATTTCTGCAAATGCGCGGTATCCCTGTTTGCGCCCACATCGGCCTGACCCCGCAATCCGTGTTTGCATTCGGCGGCTATAAAGTTCAAGGCCGAGGCGATAAGGCGGAAGCGTTGCTCAACGACGCCAAAGCGCATGATGCGGCAGGTGCGGCAATCGTATTGATGGAATGCGTTCCTGCGGAGTTGGCGAAAAAAGTGACCGAAACCGTTTCTTGCCCGACCATCGGTATTGGCGCAGGCGTGGATTGCGACGGTCAGGTTTTGGTGATGCACGATATGCTCGGCATTTTCCCCGGTAAAACCGCCAAATTCGTGAAGAACTTTATGCAGGGCAAAGACAGCGTTCAAGCTGCGGTCAAAGCTTATGTGGACGAAGTCAAAGCAAAAACGTTCCCATCTGTCGAACATACATTTGCCGGATAAAATAAAAACCAGGCCGTCTGAAACTTATTTCAGACGGCCTTTTTAATGAATAAAAGCGTATAATCGGCGCGTGATTTCCGTTGATAAAACGGCGGAAAAGATAAAGGATTTTTCAAACCATGCAAATCATTCATACGATTAAAGAATTGCGCGAGTGGCGCAAAACTGCCGGAAAAGTGGCATTTGTACCGACTATGGGCAATCTGCACGAGGGCCATCTTGCGCTGGTGCGCGAAGCAAAAAAACGTGCCGATAACGTTGTGGTCAGCATTTTTGTCAACCGCCTGCAATTCGGACAAGGCGAGGATTTCGACAAATATCCGCGCACTTTGCAACAAGATGCCGACAAATTGGCAGGAGAGGGCGTTGCCGTCGTGTTTGCGCCTGATGAAAAAGAGCTGTATCCGAATGTGGAACAGCGTTTCAATGTCGAGCCTCCGCACCTGCAAAACGAATTGTGCGGCAAATTCCGCCCGGGCCATTTCCGCGGCGTTGCGACCGTTGTGACCAAGTTGTTCAACATCGTTCAACCCGATACCGCCTGTTTCGGTAAAAAAGACTATCAGCAGCTGGCGATTATCAAAGGCTTTGTCGAAGACTTGAATTTCAATATCGAAATCGTCCCGGTTGATACCGGCCGCGCTTCAGACGGCCTGGCACTTTCCAGCCGCAACCAATATTTGAGCGAAGCAGAGCGCGCAGAAGCACCGCGCCTCTATCAAGAGTTGCAAAACATTGCCACTGCCCTGAAAAACGGCAATCTTAATTACGCCCAGCTTGAGGCCGAATGTATCCGCCGTTTGACCGATGCCGGCTGGGTGGTTGATTATGTTGAAATCCGCCATGCACAGAGCTTGGCAGTAGCTCATGTTGGCGATAAAGAATTGGTGGTGCTTGCCGCTGCCCGTTTGGGTGCCACGCGCCTGATTGATAATTTGGAAGTGGCTTTGGCTTAAAACCAAGCTGCTGTTAAAGGCCGTCTGAAACCTGTTTTTCAGACGGCCTTTTGTTACAATAACGCTTTTGCGTTTCTAAGGCTTTTCCATGTCCAAACCCACCGTTTCCCCGATGATGCAGCAGTATCTCGCCATCAAATCGCAACACGCCGACAAGCTGGTGTTTTACCGCATGGGCGATTTTTACGAGTTGTTTTTGGATGACGCAGTGGAGGCGGCAAAGCTGTTGGACATTACCCTGACCACGCGCGGGCAGATGGACGGCGTGCCGATTAAGATGGCAGGTGTGCCGTTTCATGCGGCGGAGCAGTATCTGGCGCGACTGGTTAAGATGGGCAAAAGCGTGGCGGTGTGCGAGCAGGTGGGCGAAGTCGGCGCAAGTAAAGGGCCAGTGGAGCGCAAAGTCGTGCGCATCGTGACTCCCGGCACGCTGACCGACGCGGCGTTTTTGGAAGACAAGGAAACCAACCGCATTGTGGCGGTAAACGCAGACAAGAAAAACGTTGCCATTGCATGGGCTTCTTTGCAAAGCGGCGAATTCAAAACCAAGCTGACGACGGCGGGCAAACTCGCCGACGAGTTGGCGCGTTTGCAGGCGGCGGAAATCCTGTTGCCCGAAGGCAAAAGCCTGCCTGATGGGTTTCAGACGACCTCCGCCAACATCACGCGCCTGAACTCGTGGCAGTTTGCCGCCGACGCGGGCGCGAAATTGTTGACCGAATACTTCGGCTGCCAAGACCTGCACGGCTTCGGTTTGGACGGCAAGGAACACGAAGCCGCCGTCGGCGCGGCGGGCGCGCTGTTGAACTACATCCGCCTGACGCAAAACCTGATGCCGCAACATTTAGACGGCATTTCGCTCGAAACCGACAGCCAATATATCGGCATGGACGCCGCCACGCGCCGCAATCTCGAAATCGCGCAAACCCTCTCCGGCAAAAAATCGCCGACCCTGTTTTCCATACTCGACGGCTGCGCCACCCACATGGGCAGCCGCCTCTTGGCACTCTGGCTGCACCACCCCTTACGTAGCCGCGCCCACATCCGCGCCCGCCAAGAAGCCGTTGCCGCGCTGGGTTCACAATATGAAACCCTGCAAGGCCGTCTGAAAAACATTGCGGACATCGAACGCATCGCCGCCCGCATCGCCGTCGGCAACTCTCGTCCGCGCGACCTCGCCGCCCTGCGCGACAGCCTGTTTTCCCTGAATGAAATCGAATTGTCCGCCGAGGGCAGTAGTCTCTTAGAAACCCTCAAAGCCGTTTTCCCCGAAACCCTGCCCGTTGCCGAAACCCTTAAAGCCGCCGTGATGCCTGAACCTGCCGTCTGGCTCAAAGACGGCGGTGTCATCAACCAAGGCTATTCGGCAGAACTCGACGAGTTGCGCCACATCCAAAACCACGGCGACGAATTCCTGCTCGAGCTTGAAGCGCGCGAACGCGAACGCACCGGCCTCTCCACCCTCAAAGTCGAGTTCAACCGTGTCCACGGCTTCTACATCGAGCTATCCAAAGTCCAGGCCGAACAAGCCCCCGCCGACTACCAACGCCGCCAGACCCTGAAAAACGCTGAACGCTTCATCACCCCCGAACTCAAAACCTTCGAAGATAAGGTCCTGACCGCGCAAGAGCAGGCATTGGCATTGGAAAAACGCCTGTTTGAAGCTCTGCTGAAAGAAGTTCAGACGGCCTTGCCGCAGCTTCAAAAAGCAGCCAAAGCCGCCGCTGCACTCGACGTACTTTCTACGTTTGCCGCGATTGCGGCCGAACGCGGCTTCGTCTGCCCCGAGTTTGCCGACTATCCGGTCATACATATCGAAAACGGCCGCCATCCCGTCGTTGAGCAACAAGTGCGCCACTTCACCGCCAACCACACCCGACTCGACCACAAACACCGTCTCATGCTCCTGACCGGCCCCAACATGGGCGGTAAATCCACTTACATGCGCCAAGTCGCCCACATCGTTCTCATGGCGCACACCGGCAGCTTCGTGCCTGCCGATTCAGCCCAAATCGGCCCCATCGACCAAATCTTTACCCGTATCGGCGCATCGGACGACCTAGCTTCCAACCGCTCCACCTTTATGGTCGAAATGAGCGAAACCGCCTACATCCTCCACCACGCCACCGAGCAATCCCTCGTCCTCATGGACGAAGTCGGTCGCGGAACTTCGACTTTTGACGGCCTCGCCCTTGCCCAAGCCATCGCCGAACATTTGCTGCAAAAAAACAAATCCTTCAGCCTCTTTGCCACCCACTATTTCGAGCTGACCAAATTGCCCGAAGCCCACGCAACGGCAGTCAATATGCACCTCTCCGCGCTTGAGCAAGGGCAGGACATTGTCTTCCTCCACCACATCGAGCCAGGCCCTGCCAGCAAAAGCTACGGTATCGCCGTTGCCAAACTCGCAGGCCTGCCCAACCGCGCTTTGAAAGCGGCTCAAAAGCATTTAAACGATTTGGAAAACCAAGCCGCCGCCAACCGTCCACAGTTGGATATTTTCAGCGCGATGCGGTCTGAAAATAGGGAAGATGAGGAAGGGAAAGAACAAGAAATTGAACCTGTCGATAATTTGCAGACCAATGAATTGGCTGAGGCGTTAGTGCAAATTCAGCCAGACAACCTCACGCCGCGCGAAGCCTTGGATGCCTTGTATCGTTTGAAAGATATCTGCAACAAGGCGTCGTAAATAACTTAAAGGCCGTCTGAAACAGGGGAAATATATAATGAGTTTTACTGATATTACCGTGGTTGGTATTACCGGCGCAGATTCTTATACCGAGGGCACGATGTATGCCATTATCCGCAGCTGTGCCGAATTGCCCGGCAGCCGTGGATTGCTGATCAGCCCGAGCTGTCCGCAAGGTTTGCCGAAAAATATCCGACATCAGCTTTGCCGGCCATTCGGTTATCTGGAATACAATCTGTTTGTTTTGTACCAACTGATGTATTACATCGAAACCGATTATTGTTTGATTGTTCAAAATGACGGCTGGGTGTTAAACGGTCAAAACTGGCAGGATGCCTATCGGGAATATGATTATATCGGCGCACCTTTGCCGATTTTGTTGGAAACCGAAGCAGACGGGCAGTTTTTCCTGAAGGGAACCGACCAATATTTGGCCAAACAGCATCTGATTCAGAACTCCCCGAATTTGGACGAGCCACAGAACGGCGGTTTCAGCCTGCGCAGCAAGCGGCTTTTAACCATGCCGCGACAGCTGGGCTTAAATGTAGAAATCCAGCCGCCTTTGCCGCCGGAAGACGGAAAAATTGCCGGTATGGAATGGCTGGTGCGTCTGCACCACGAAGATATGTTTTTGACGGCGCAACACCGTTATAGATTGCAGGACTTGGGTTTGAAATTCGCGCCTCCGAATATTGCTACACAATTTTCTTCAGAAGTACCGTTTATCAATCGAATGAGGAATGTCCCTTTAGAGCGCGTCTTTGGGGCGCACTGGATGGGAAGTGTGGTCTTGACCAGCTGCAACCGTATCCGTTTTACCCAATTAAATGGTGATGAGTTGGAAACATTCTCCCGTTTTTTTAGAAATTTGGGTTATGAATTAGAATAAATGAAGGCCGTCTGAAAGTTCAGACGGCCTTTTTTAATGGTTGTTAATGATGATGGTGGGCATGGCGTGCGGCTGCGCGTTTGGTACCAACAGGCACAATCAGCGTTGCGTAAGTATTGTCTTTCTGACATACGCTTTTATCGCCGTAATCGGTCTCGTTCACGACTTTGATTTTCCACAAACCGTCAATCAGCGTAATCACATTGACCACGCCGTTTTTATCGGTTTTGCCGGAGAAGCCTTGAGGTTCGCGGTGGTCATGGGTCGATTCCAAGTCCATTTCCGCCAAAGTGTCCGAGCTGGCGGTAACGGTGGCTTTAACCAAAGGCTCGCCTTTGTACAGGACTTTGACCGGCAAAATACCGCCGGCTTTGACTTCGTTCGGATTTTTCAGCGGAACCAGTTCCAGCTCTTGGCCGATAGGGCGGGTCAATACCGCTTCATCAACTGCGCCGTTGCCCACTTGGACGAAACTCTTGCCGAACATTTGCGATTGTTCGCAATAGGTGGCACCGGCCAGCTGTTTCAAGGTTTGCTGTTTCCAGCCGTCTTGGTTTTTCGACCAGAAAGTCGGTTTGTAGGTTGCGCTGACCCAGTAGGAGCCTTCAGGCAGGGCGGCTTTGGAAACGTATTGATAGTTTTCGCCTTTATTTACCAAATCAACGGTTTTCTTTGAGCTACCGGTCAATTGCAGCGGTTTGAAAATATGTACGCGGTCGTCGGCGATTTTTTCGACATTGGGGAAGTCATGGCTGTAACCCAAATCCGCATGCAGGATTTGGCCGGCAGGCTGATGTGTCGGTGCAGCCACCCAAACATCGTGCGCCTGCGCCACTGCGCCCAATCCCAGCAATCCTAAAAGCATCCATTGTTTCATCGTTTCTACACTCCATCTTTCTATTATTGAACAAAACGCCTAATGATTCGGCGAATACGAACGGTACTCTTTTTTATTAACTTTGTAAATAATATGGTTTAGATTTTATAGTTATAAGTAATTATTTTTTGATTTCAGACGGCCTTAGTTTATATAACCAAAACTGATAAACCCAAAAGCAAACATTATTTCCCGTTTGCCTCCGATCCCGATAAAGTATCGCCATACTTTTAATAGGAGCCGACCATGAATATCCGTACCCTTTCTTTTGCCGCATTGACCGCCGCGCTGGCGTTGAGTGCCTGCTCTCCCAAAAACGAACAATCTGCCGACAATGCAGCTTCCGCAGGCAAGGGCGGTAATGTGAAGCTGTTGAACGTCTCTTATGATGTCGCACGAGATTTTTATAAAGAATACAATCCTTTGTTTGTTAAAGAATATGCTGCGAAAAACGGCGGTGCAACGGTTGAAGTCCAACAGTCGCACGGTGGCTCCAGCAAGCAGGCTTTGGCTGTCGCCAATGGTTTGGCTGCCGATGTGGTGACCATGAACCAGACTTCCGATATCGAGCTTTTGGTGAAAAAAGGTTTGGTCAAAGCCGATTGGAACACCCGTCTGCCGGACAATGCCGTGCCTTATACCAGTAACGTCGTTTTCTTGGTACGCAAAGGCAATCCAAAACACATCCAAGACTGGGGCGATTTGGCCAAAGACGGCGTGCAAATCGTTTTGGCGAACCCGAAAACCACCGGCAACGGCCGCTACGCCTTTTTGGGTGCGTACGGTTATGGTTTGAAAGTGAATAACGGCGATGAAGGCAAAACCAAAGATTTTGTGGCCGCATTGCTGAAAAACACGCCTGTATTTGAAAACGGCGGTCGCGCGGCAACGACGACCTTCAGTCAACGCAATATCGGCGATGTCTTGGTTACCTTTGAAAATGAGGCCAACTACGTCAGCAAAAAGCTGACCCAAGACCAGTTTGAAATCGTCTATCCGAGCTACACCATTCTTTCCGAAGCACCGGTTGCCGTCGTGGACAGCGTAGTCGACAAAAAAGGCACACGCTCCGCTGCCGAAGCCTATCTGCAAAACCTCTGGAGCGAACCGGCTCAAGAGTTGGCCGCCAATCTTTATCTGCGTCCGCGCAATACCGAAGTGTTGGCCAAACACAAAGCCGACTTCCCCGATATTGAAACCTTCAATCCGAATGAGAAGTTCGGCGCTTGGTCGGACATCATGAAAAAATTCTTTGCCGACGGCGGATTGTTTGATCAGCTTTCCGGTAAAAAATAAGGTTTGAACATAGAGGCCGTCTGAAATTTCAGACGGCCTTTTGTTACAATAAGCCTTTTCCTTATCCACCTTTTCCCATGTCCCAACGCAAAATCATCCATATCGATATGGACGCATTCTACGCTTCGGTAGAACTGCGCGAGCAGCCGCATTTGAAAGGGCTGCCCGTCGTTGTGGCATGGGACGGTGCGCGCTCGGTCATTTGTGCCGCGTCTTATGAAGCGCGCAAATTCGGTTTGCACTCGGCCATGTCGGTGGCGACGGCAAAAAGGCTGTGTCCGCAGGCGGTGTTTGTGCCGCCGCATTTCGATTTGTATCGCCAAGTGTCGGCGCAGATTCATGCCGTGTTTCGGCGTTATACCGATTTGATCGAGCCTTTGTCTTTGGACGAAGCCTATTTGGATGTTACCCGAAATTTTAAAAATATCCCGTACGCCAGCGAGGTGGCCAAACGCATTCGCGCCGAAATTTTTGAAGAAACCGGTTTGACGGCCTCTGCAGGCATCGCGCCCAATAAGTTTTTGGCCAAAATCGCTTCCGACTGGCGCAAGCCAAACGGACAGTTTGTATTGCCGCCACCCAAAATCATGGCGTTTTTGGAGAGCTTGCCGTTGGGTAAGATTCCCGGTGTCGGCAAAGTTACGCTGAAAAAAATGAACGCCCTCGGTATGCAGACTGCCGGCGATTTGCACCGTTTTGAGCGCGGCGAACTTTTAAACCATTTCGGCCGCTACGGCTACCGCCTTTATGATTTGGCACGCGGTATCGACGAGCGGCCGGTCAAAGCCGAACGCGAACGCCTGCAAATCTCAACCGAAATCACTTTGCCCGAAGATTTGTCTTTAGAGCAGGCTTCCAGCCATTTGCCGCACCTTGCCGAAGACCTTTGGCGGCAGATTGAGCGCAAAAACGTCGAAGCCAAAGGCGTTACCCTCAAACTCAAAACCCACGATTTCCGCATTATTACGCGTTCGCTGACGTATTCTTCCGTCCTGCCCGACAGTGCCTCGCTGCTTCAGGCGGCGCATACTTTGCTGCAACGCATACCGCCGCAACGCGAAGACGCCTTCCGCCTGATCGGCATCGGTGTGAGTCATTTGCTGCCGAAAAACCAGCAGCAGACGCTTTGGTTATAAAGAAATAGAAAAGCATTCTTTCCGTTTGAAGATAGGGCGCAGGACAATATCGTTCCATAACCATATCGGCAGCCGTTTCAACAGGCCGTCTGAAAATTATTAGGAACAACCAGCCATGTCTTTATTCCGCCCACAACTCTGGAAAATCCCCGAAATCAGCGATGCCGAACGCCGCCAACTGCCTGAGTTGGCAGCCGCTTTGGAGCACCGTTTGCAAGACATTGCCGCACGCTATCCGCAAGCCGTCTTCGCATCCAGCCTTGCGGTTGAGGATATGGTCATTACCGATGCCGTGTGCCGTCTGAAACTGCCCATCCGCATCATCACGCTAAATACGGGCAAACTCAATCCCGAAACCGCCTCGCTGATTGCCGAAACCAATGCGCGTTATCAAACCGAATTGGAAGTGTTTTATCCCAATCGACAAACCGCCGCCGAATTTGAAGCGGAGTTTGGTACGACCGCGATGTACGACAGTGTCGAGTTGCGCCGCCGTTGCTGCCATATCCGCAAAATTGAACCGCTCAACCGCGCTTTGCACAACGCGCCTGCATGGCTGACCGGACAACGCCGCAGCCAGTCCGAAACGCGCAGCGAATTGAATTTTGAAGAGCTGGATACAGGCCGCAACATCGCCAAATTCAATCCTATTTTCGATTGGGAAGAGCAGGATGTTTGGGCATATGCGCACGAGCACCAAGTTCCGCTTAATGCGCTGTATCATCAAGGCTATCCCAGCATTGGGTGCGAACCCTGCACGCGTCCAGTCAAGCTGGGCGAAAATATCCGCGCCGGGCGATGGTGGTGGGAAAGCAAAGACAGTAAGGAATGCGGTTTGCACAAATAATCAAAGGCCGTCTGAAAACGTTTCAGACGGCCTTTTTGACGGTTTAACAAGATGATTTATCAAGTATTTGCTTTTCGTTCAACAAAAGTGGAAAGCAGGGCGGTATCGATGTCCCATTTCCAGATGCCTTGATCCGAGCCGTCCATGCCGCGCAGGAAGAGGTAGCGGATGGCGATTTGGGGCAAGGGCTTGCCGCGCAGGGCATAGTAGCGCGCAATGGCAACGGCGTAGATCAGGGCTTGCAGGTAGTAGTGATGATGCGCCACGGCTTCGTTCATCGCCTGTTGCGTGTACGCGCTTGCATCGTTGCCCAAATGGTTGGATTTGTAGTCGATTAAAACGACATTGCCGTCTGAATCTTGGCAAACCATATCGATAAAGCCGTTCAAATAGCCTTGCAAATCATGGAAATCAAGCAGTTGCGCGGCTTGGACGCATTCGGGTGGCAGGTTTGCTTCGCTTGAGGCAAACCAACGGCGCAAGTTGTCCAGTTTGAAATCGTCCATGTACAGGGTAAACCCCATTTCGGGCAGGCATCGGGTTGGCGGAATCTGCGACAGGCTCTCACCGATTAAAGGCGTCAGGCGGCAGATGTCGAGCATGGCGCTTACCGTCGGCAGCCATTTGTCTTCAAAGCTGTGGCGTTGCAAAACTTCGGCAATCATTTCGGATTGGCTCTCGGCAGAGGCGGCGAAGTCGAGTTTTTCCAACATTTCATGCAAACATACGCCGGCATTGGTGCCGCGGGGGAAATGGTGGATATCGAGGCCGTCTGAAAGCGGGGACGACAGGTTTTCAGACGGCATGGCACGGTCTGCGCTTTCTGCAGGGTCGATGGCAGGTTGCAAAGGCTCGTGTTGTTCGTCGGTTGACTTGGTGTGCCTGCTCAAACCGGTAAAGCTGGTGTAGCGGATAAAGTCAAAATCGCGGCGTTTGATGCTCTGTGCGCTCAAGGCTTGGTCTTGCTGGCGGCTGTATTGGTAGACGGTTTCCGGCGGGGCTTCTTCCGTGAAGGCAAACTCCGTATTTTCAGGCGCGTTTTTGATAAAGCGTTGCCAGTTGGTTTTAAGCATTTCCACAACGTCTGTCGCGCTTTTATAGCTTTGGCTGACGCTTTCGCGGCCGGCATCCGGCAAACCTTCGAGCAGATAGGCAAAAGGATTATTTGGCGTACAGTTTTTGTTGGCGGCAGCATAGATGTTGAGCTGTTCTTCGGCGCGGGTAAGGGCGACATAAAGCAGACGTAAATCTTCTGCCGTCTTTTCGTCGGCAAGGTGGCTTAGTTCTGCTTCCAAGGTTTGCGATTTGGCCAGCAGCTCGGTTTCGTGGTTGTCAGTATGCAGGATTTTCCAGTTTTCTTTGGAATTGTCTTTGGTATCCCACGCGAAGGGGCAGTACACCAAAGGATATTGCAAACCTTTCGAGGCGTGCATGGTAACGATTTTGACCAGTTTTTCGTCGCTTTCAAGACGGATGGTTTGCGCATCTGACGGGAAATGGCCGCTGCGTGCACGGCTGATTTGTTCGTTTAACCATTTATGCAGGGCGGCAGGGTTGCGGCTTTGACTGTCTTCTTCGGACAAAAGCTCCAGAATTTGATAGTAGTTGGTCAGGCTGCGTTCGTTGCCGCCTTTGAGCAGACGTGTTTCGATGTCATGTAGGGCGGCAAACTGCTGCACGGCGGCAAAAATGCCGCCTTTCCGCCATTTTTCCATGGCCTCGGCAGACGACTCCAGCCATTTCAGCAGCTGGTGTTCGTTGTGGTTGAGTTCGTAAATCTCTTTGGCGGTATAGCCGAATAAAACGCCGGTCAAGACAAAGCGCAGCCAGTCGGTTTGCCTTGGGTTAAGCCAAAAGCCGATCAGTGCGGACAGCGAGTCGGCCTCGGCGGAATCGAAAACGGACTGGCGCGACAGCAACACGCTTTGGATACGGCGCTGTTTCAGTTTACCGGCAATCATTGCCGCTTCGTTGTTGGTGCGCACCAAGACGGCAATATCGCCAGATTCCAACGCGCGGCCTTTGAAATTCAGACGGCCTTCGGCTGCTTCATTGAGCGCAAAGGCAATTTCATCGGCGCAATATTCGGCGGCACGGCCGCGCAAAATCTCTTTGCCGGTTTGATCGTCCGTATTGAGCCAGCGCACTTGGATGGCGGGGCGGTGTGGCGACAGCCGGCTTTCGGCGCGGCTGGTGGAGACATCGCTGTAATCGATGTTTTCCAAGACGAAGGGGTGTTTTTTTTGTTTGAACAAGGCGCTGATGCCGTTAATCAGCTTGGCATGGCTGCGGTAGTTGACAGCGAGGGTGTAATGCCTGTCCGCATCTTGCGCGGCTTGCAGATAGGCGTAAATGTCCGCACCGCGAAAGCTGTAAATTGCCTGTTTGGGGTCGCCAACGAGAAACAGCGGGCAGCCTTGTTCGATAAAAATTTGGCGGAAAATTTCGTATTGCAGCGGGTCGGTATCTTGGAATTCGTCAATCAGCGCGATTTCCCAGTTTGCCGCCGCCGCTTTTGCCAACGTATTGCCGTGTTCATTGGTGGTCAATGCCTGATGGACATCCAGCAGCAAATCGTCAAACACGCGCTCGCGGCGTGATTTTTTTTGTTCGGCAATGGATTGGTTAATGTAGGAAAGGAGGTCGAGTTGCAGGCAGATGAAGACTGCTTCTTCCGCGCTTTCCATTGCCTGCAAATCACGACCGAGATTGGCCAAGGCTTGCAGCTGAATAATTTCCGCCGCATCGGCATCGGCTTTATTTTCTTTTTTCAGTTTACTGTTGAGCGTGTCGATATTGAAGAGGCTTAATTTCCCTAGCGTTTGTTTGCTCAGGCGGGGCAGACGGTTGGATTCGGCGTTTGTTTTTAAATCGGTAAAAACATTTTCAAAGGTTTTTCTTTTGTAGGTTTGGCCGTTAAGTTTGGGCAAGATTGTCCAAAACGCTTTTTCCAAGTCTTCCAACTGGCCGCAAATTTTTTGCCATGTTTCTTGAAGGTTGGCTTGGGCTTCTTTCAAATCGCCTTCAGGCCGTCTGAATTTCAGATAGGGGCGGCCGGTATAGCTTTTGATTTCGGCAAGCATTTCTTCGGGCGTGCATTTTCGGTCAAAAACCAATTGTGCCAATGTGGCATCGGTTGCCACTTTCTGCCGCCAAAAGTCTTGCGCAGGAATCAGCAGCCTCTCGCTCGAGTCGTCCGACAGCTCGACATCCAAAGGCGCGCCGCATAAAAACGCATAATCGCGCAAGACGCGCTGACAGAAGCCGTGGATGGTGTAAATCGAGGCGTTGTCAAACTGGCTCAGGGCGGCTTTGAGGCGGAGAATCAGGCGATGGCAGCTTTCCTGTCCGTCTTGCTCGCCTAAAGCCAAGGGAATCAATCGATTGAGAAAGTCATCGGGGGATTTTTTCTCTTTTTCGTAATATTTGTTCAGGCCGTCTGAAATATGTTCCGGCTCGCCGCCCAAAGTTTGGATTTCGTTCAAAACCTGCAACACTTCGTCCAAACGCGCGCGCAAACGGGTTTTCAGTTCTGCCGTCGCCGCTTTGGTAAAGGTAACGACCAGAATTTTCTCGATGTCTTTTTTTTCTAAAACAATCAGTCGGGTAAAGAGCGCGGCAATGCCGTAGGTTTTACCCGTACCGGCAGAAGCTTCGATAAGGTTGGTGCCGTCGATGGAAAGTGTGAGCGCGTCAAAAGGAAGGGCGGAAGACATGGTAGGAACGGAATAATATTAGCGAGGCATTATCATAACAGAGATAGTGTGTTGTTTTGCATTGATGATAAAAATGCCGTCTGAAAACTTTCTGTTTTCAGACGGCATGTCTTAATGGCTATTAAATGACTTCAATAGCGCATCTTAGTAGCGCAAACGGCGTTTGGCGTAGCTTGGTTGGCGAGGACGATAGGTATAACGGTTCGCCGCAGGAGCTTTACTGTCGTCATAGTAGTACGCAACATTATTACCGTTGATGGTCGTATTGTTGACGCTCAAACCGGTTGGAGAGCCGGTAGTAATAACAACATTGTCGCTTTGGATGGTGTTTGCCGTATTGGTTACGTTGGCTTCGTTTTTACCTTTGGTGTTGATGCCGCCGTTTGGTTTGCCTGAAGCGTAGCTGCCGTTGACATTGATGGTCAGATTTTTTTCGTTAACGCTGCTGATCGCGCCGGAAGTATTGACTTTGTTGCCTTCTACTTCAACGGAGTTGTTGGATACCAAGTTGGTACCGTGCAGGTTGACGTCGCCGTTGTTGGCATTGATTTTAATCTCATTGCCGGCCGCTACATTCGCGCCTGCGGCGGTAGAAGAAGCGTTATCGGTTTTGTTGACGCCGACAGAGCCGTTGACGTGAGGAACGGCAACACCGGTTTCAACATTGATTGTCGCGCCAGCGCCGATACCGACATTAACAGCTGTACCTTGGTTGGAGGCAGTATTGGCTGACTCGGTGAAGGTTACGCCGTTGCCTGCGGTAATGTTGACGTTGTTGTTGGCGGTAATGTTGGATGCGATTTCAGCAGAGTCTTTGGCGTTGATGACAACATTGGTCGCATTCATATCGCCTTTGACGGCGGTAGATTCTTTTTTGTTTTCATCAGCGTAGTTGACGTTCAGGTTGGCATTCACATCAACGTTTGAACCATCTTTGGTGTATGCGCCGACAGTCAAAGAAGCGCCGCCTTGTTTACTGCTGCTGTTGCTGGTGTTGTGGGCGGCAGTGTTGTGGTATGAACCTGCATCAATGTTAATCGCACCGGTCACATCGTATTTTGTACCTTCATCAGACACTTTGTCATTTGCCAAAACGATGGCATTGCCTGCGTTGATGGTGGTTACGGTTGCAGTGGATTCATTGTGGGTCGAGGAGTTGCCTTGACCTTGTGCAGTGATTTCACCGCCGATGCCTTTGTTGGTACTGATGCCGGCAGAAACGACCAAACCGCCGCCGTTTTGTTTCACATCGGATTTTGCACCGCTGTGTGCCGCTGCATGGGTAACGTTTTTGGCAGCTTCAACCACATTGCCGGTCGCATTAATCACTGTACCTTCTTGATTAATATTGCCGTTTGCAGTGATGGTGGCGTTGCCGCCGGTGTTGATGTTGGATACATGAGATGTATTCGTTACGGTAGTTGCATCTGTTTTGGTGCTGGTAATGCCGACAGATACGCCGACGCCTGCAACGTTATTTTTTTCGTATGCAGTAGCAGATACGCCCAAATCAGTTACGCGTCCGGATTCGGTCACAGTGTTGCTGCCTTTGGATGCAACAACATTGACGTCATTGGCTGCGGAAATGTTGACAGATTCTTCGCCGTTGACTTGGCTACCGCTGACGGTAACGTTTGAGTTGGAAGACAACTGGGTGTTTTTACCGGTCAAAATGCTGCCGTTCAGGCCGACAGAGTGGGTGTCGGTGTGGGTATCGGTGAATTTAATACCGGCTTTGGCAGTCACGCTGCCGTTTTCTTTATTGGTTTCGGTGCCAGAGTAGCCTTTGATGGAATACTCGTTGACCTGTTTGTTTTCTACCGCTTTGGCAGCATCAATGGTCAAATCGCCTGCGGAAGAAAGTTGCAGTTTTTGTGCCGCAAACAATGCAGAACCGATCACATTGATGTCTTTGTTGGAAACAACGGTCAGGTCGGCATTGGAAACCAAGGTAGAACCGGTTACTTTTTCAATGCTGCTGTTGCTGCTGGTTTTAGAGGTAGTGATATTGAAAATCGTACCTTTACGCGCGCTTTGTGCGGAAGTATCGGTGCTGGTGGCGTTTTTAATATCGACATTGCCTGCTTTGGAGCTGACGAATGTACCGGCTTGGCCTTCAACGGTACTGCCGTAAACGTTGACGCCGTTTTTTGCACCCAAAACTATGTTTGAGTTGGCAGTAATGCTGCTGCCGTGCAGGTTTTCGGTACGGTTGTTTTGAACTTGGCTTTCACCGCCGAACAGGCCGCCCCAGTATTTTTTCTGGTCGTCGAGGCTGTTGGTGTTGATGGTGGTTTGAGTACCCAAGTTGATGTTGTTGACATCGGTAACGACATTGCCGTTTGCCGCAATGCTTGCGCCGTAAGTGCTCAAATCGCCTTCGGAAATCAAACCGATATCACCGGCTGCGGAGATTTTGGTTTGATGGGCGGTAGAGTTTTTGGAAGATTTTGTAGCGATACCGGTTTTCAGGGCAGCAGTTTCATTTTTGAAGCTGACATAAGTCGAGCTGCTGTCGGTTTCGCTGTTGCTGCTTAATACGATTCCTTGTTGGGCGGCAATGCGTGCATCAGCAGCCGAGTTCAGTTCGGTCGCATCCAATTGAACTTTGCCGGTGGTGGCAATATTGACAGAACCGGCATTGATTTTGGTTTGATGCAGGCTTTCGTCAGCAGAGGAGCTCAGGTTGTTGTTGTACCAAAGGCCTTTGCTTTGAGTGTGGTCGGATTCTGTACGGTTGGTGGTTTTTACCGCGTTAGAATTGATATTGCCTGTGGCAGAAGCAGTCAGCGCGCCGGCATTGATGTTGGCTGCGCTCAGGTTGAGGCTGCCGCTATTGTTCAAAGTCAATGACTCGGATGCATTGATATTGCTGGCGGTAAAGGTTTCCGTTTTGTTGCGGTCCGAACGGAAGTGCTGAACATTTTGCGCCTCTTTGCCGCTGGAAGATTTGTTGGCAGAATGGCTGGTAACCGTGCCTTTGATGTCGGTATCGCGGGCAAACAATTCCATTTGTGCGCCGGTCAGATTGGCGGACTGGATGCTCAGGTTGCCTTTGCTGTCGATATTCAGGTAGCGGGTACCGGTAATGGCGGCATTTTGAATGTTTTGTTTGGCGCGTTTGTCGGTCGCGTGGATGCGGATGGTACCGGCGCGCATACTGCCGAAAATATGACCGTCAAGCACCGGCGCATTTGAAGCAGCGTCCAATGCTTCGATTTGTGCGGTTTTGTAGTCGAAGTTGCTTTTGCCTGAAGAAACATTGATGGCGTCGGCGGCATTAACGTTGGCTGATTTGCCGACAACCACTTGCGGCGCGAGCAGGTCAACCACGCGGTTGCCGCTCAAATTGCCGTTTACTTGCAGTTGTTTGCCATTGTCGCTGATATTGAAAGATTTCAACGCGCCGTCTGAAACGGTTGGCGTACCGACAACCAAGGATGCGCGGTTGGCATTCAGGATACTGCCGCCGTTGTGGGTAATGCCGTTAGGGTTTGCCAAAACATAGTCTGCGGCAATACCGAAGATCTCTTGCTGACCCAAGATCAGGGAAGGGTTTTTGCTGACCACTTCATTCAAGATCACAGATGCGGCCTGACCTTGGAAGTTTTTGTTGGCAGACAGGTTTCCGGCCAGTTGGGATTTACCGGCAGACAGGGCGTTATTCAAAACGGCACCGTGTTGGGAAACGTTGTACTTGTTATATTGGTTGTGAGAAAGACCTTGAGCCGTCGGTGCGGCAATGTTGACGATGTCAACATTGTGTTGCTGCTGTACCGAAGTTTGGCCGATGGCTTCGATATTGGCGGCTACCGCTGCATTTCCCAGGAATGCAAAGCACACGGCGACAGTTACTTTGCCGGAAGCTGAGAGCTTAGGCTGATATAAAGTGTCGATTTTCATGGATTTTAATCCTTATTTATCGTGATGGAGATTGAATCAGAAATCCCATATCGGGTATTGGATTTCTGTTGAGGAAATTTTTGAATGTATTAACATTGTTATGAATTTTTTTACAATCATACCACCAGTATGGCCTTGTGTGCACTATTTCAAATGCAAATAAAAACCGCCCATCTCATTGATATTAATGGAAAATTAATAACGGTAAGATGGGCGGTTTATATATTGGATAAAAGGATATATATTTACATAACTTTAAAATGGAATGCGTAAAGAAACAGTCACATGATCCTGTTTTTCGCTGTTTGATTGGTTGGGCATGCGCGCAAAACCTTTGCCGTAGTCGGCAGAAAGCTGCCATTTGTCCGCCTTGCCCAAATTCAAACCTGCCACTAAGCCCATGGCACGTTGCGAACCTTCGTTATTGTTTTTGGCAACGCCGATGTCTGCGCCCAGATAAGGCTCGATATAGATGCCGTGGGGCGTATTGCGGCGGAAATAAACAGTATTGCTTAACAGGACTGCGCTGTTTGCGCTCACAGAAGTCGAACGGAAACCGCGTACATTTTGATAACCGACGACGTCCATTTCTTTGGTAGCAAACAAATCATGCGGACTATATTGGGCATCGATTTGGTGATGGTTGCGCACGATCCATTTGCCCAATGGACGGTTTTGAATCAAATTGCTTTGCAAGGATACAGAGGTATAGCGCTTGTCAAACGGCGTATGTTCGGTATTTTTCGCAAATCCTTGTTCCACGCCGATATTGTTGAGCCAAATACCGTTTGGCAGGATGGCTGTATGTGACAGGCCGACTTGTGCTGAATAGATTTCCGGACTTTGCAATTCTAGTTTGCTGTCGGCAAATTTTGCAGTCTGTTTTATATAGTCGATGCCGACATAGGCGGAGGTGATGTGTTTTTGACTGCGTGAGAATACGCGGTCTGCTTTGATTCCTGCCGCTTTGGATTGGGAGCGGTAGGCATAACGCGTCACGCTGGGCACTAAGATGCTTTGCGATTGCGACGCGGCGGCGTAAGTGCTGAATGTCCATGCGCCATAAGGAACTTGGTAGAACATACTGCCGCCGCGACTGTAATGGCTGTCGTGGTTGTTTAGATTGGTGTAGCCGTTTAGATATAGGGAGTCGCTCAATCCCAACGGGCTGCCGATATTCAGGCTGCCGCGCAGCGTCGTGGTATTGGGTTTGCTGCCTTTATTGTCGATGGTAATGCTGCCGCCCCAATGTTTTTCGGCATCGTTGTTGAGTTGGATGGAGGCGGTGCCGTCATCATGCGGATAAACATCAATGCTGACGTTGTTGCCGACAACATGGTTTGCCTGTTCGATACCTTGGTCAAGGTATTGGATGTTTAGCGGTTTGCCTTGATGATTGGGGAAGAGGGTATCGACATTGACCGTACGGGAGCCGCCGGTAATCTCACGGATTTTGCCTTCGATGACTGCTAATTTCAAAACACGCTCAGGCGTGGTTTCAAATTTGATTTGCGTATGCGGATAGCCTTGAGCGATATATTCGGCAACGATATCCCGGTTCAGTTGGTTGATGCTGTTTTGATTGATGCATTTGGGTAACTTGGCTTCAATCTTTTTGGAATCGATGAGGGTAATACCGGAAAGCTCGATACCGGTGTAATCCAAGCATTTGGTATTGTTTTCAGACGGCACCTCTTGTGCAACCGCGTCATTATCTTGCTTTTTCTGCAAATCCCATGCCGACTGCTCGCGTTTTTGGATTTCGACCGAATGAATCTGGTCAAGATTGTCGCGGAAGTCTTTGTCAAATTGGTTGGGTACGTTTTTATCGATTTGATCAAGCGGATTCGGCGTATTGGCCGCATAGGCGTTTAGCGCGGAGAGAATCAATACGGGCAGGGGAAGAAGGCGGGATTTATACATGGTGTCGTAATTTTATAGGGTTAATAATTGGGTTTATTTTATCGAAAATAGCTGCTTGGGCGTATCGGTTTTTATCGTTGTCTGTAATCAGGGTCTGCTGAACTGCTATGAAACAAATTTCTATGATAATACCATAAAATTATTAAGGGAATTTAAATAACAAAAACCTGCCTTTGAAAAGGCAGGTTTTTTCAGACGGCCTGAGAGCCGTTAAAGATTTTGCAAACGCTCCACAGAAGGTGCGTAGTAGTAAGCACCTGATACGGCTTTAGACAAATATTTCAGCAGTAAGTCGGTTTTGCCGTCTGCATCGCCGAACATATTGAGCAGCTGAACTTCAATATTGTGCAGCGTGTTGCAATAGGAAGTGAACATCAAACCGTGTTCGCCACTGAGTTTGCCGAAAGGCAGGCTGCGGCGGACAATTTTTAGGTCAACGCCGTTTTCTTTGACATTGACGCGGCCGAGATGGGAGTCGGGCAGGCGTACATCTTCGCTGAATTCGTCATTGGTTTCTTTGCTGCGGCCAACGCTGGCTTCTTGTTCGGCAGTAGGAACGGCATCCCATTTTTTTAAATCGTGCAGGTATTTTTGCAGCAAAACATAGCTGCCGCCGGCATCGGGCTTGCCTTCGGGAATAATGGCGACATTGCGCACATTGTCATCGCCCTGCGGATTTTCCGTACCATCGACAAAACCGTCCAAGCCGCGGTCTTCATACAGGCGCAGGCCGTGTTCTTCAGTGGATACGCGGATGCTGTCGCCGAATGCGCCTAAAACAGATTGAGCCAAGGCATAAGCAGCTTTTTGCTCGGTGGCTTGGATGTGGATATAGAGGTCGTGTTGGGTGGAAGGGGCGAGGCCGTTGCCCAATTCTGGGAAAGGTTTGATTTCGCTGCCTTCGTCAGTATGGCCGAACGATTGCCATGCGCGGCTGCCGAAGGCAATGGTCAAACCCAAAATATCATTTGGAAAACGGGTTTTCAGTTTGGCCAAGGATTCCAAAGAAAGGCGGCAGGCAGATTTGATGTCTTCGTTGCGGCCGTCCGAAATGTCTGCTTCGATAAAAATACCGGCTTGTGCGTGATCAGGAATAATAGCTGATTGAGGTTGGCTCATGATGATTCCTTTCAAAATATTATGGGTTTTTACGTGGGGGATTATACACTGAAAGTTTCAGACGGCCTAAAATCTGCCTTTTGATTTTTTAGGGCGGAAAGGCATGTTTGGCAAGATGTTTTTTGTGAGCGTCATTCTGTTGCAAGTGTTTACATTCGGGCTCGGGCGTTCGCTGCGATGGCTGTTTGCGCCTTGGATTGGCAAAGTTGGCAGACGTTGGCTAATGGGTATTTCCTATTTCATTACAAACGGCTTGTTGGTCGGCTTGCTGCTGGAGTTGGGGCATATGATGTTTCGCGTGGTGGCGTTTTGGATGGTGATCTTGCTGTTTGTAATGTATGCCGCGTTGGTGACATTTATCCTGTATCTTTTGCTGCGCCGTTTTATGGCGCGTCAACCGCTGTCACGAAGCCTGCGGCTGTTTGCGCCTTTGTTTGTGGCCGGTTTGCTCGGTTTGGGGATGTATAACGCCTATACGCCCGTGGTCCGCCATCAGACCGTATTCATCAATAAGAAAATGGATAAGCCGCTGCGTATTGGCGTGGCCAGCGATTTGCACTTGGGAATTTTGTTCGGCGCGCGTCAATTGGACAAGCTGACGGACATCATGAAGCGGGAAAAAGTCGACATGGTGTTGCTGCCGGGGGATTTGATGGACGATACCGTCGATGCCTACCTTAAAGAAAACATGAAACCGCATTTGCAGAAGCTGACTGCGCCGATGGGCGTTTACGCCACTTTGGGCAATCATGATTGGTTCCGCGATCAGAAGCGCATCAAACATGAATTGGAAGCGGCAGGTTTGACGGTTTTGGCCAATCAGGTTTTGGAAGTGAATGGTGTGTTGTTGGTAGGGAGGAGCGATGATTTGGATCGCAAGCGTCCTAGTGCGGAGCAGCTTTTAGAAGGTCAAAATACCCGATTACCGGTTTTATTGATGGATCACCGTCCTACTTCAATTGAAGCCCATGCCCGGCTGCCGATTGATGTGCAGGTTTCCGGCCATGTCCACAACGGCCAAGTAGCCCCCGCCAACCTTATCGTCCGTACGCTTTATCGTCTTGCTTATGGTTATGAGGCGATCGGCAACGGCCATTTCTTCACCACTTCGGGCTATGGCTTCTGGGGCATTCCCCTTCGTTTGGGTTCGCAATCAGAAGTGTGGGTTATCGACATCAAGTCAAAGCATTGAAATAGAAATATAAACTTCAGGCCGTCTGAATTTCAGACAGCCTTTTTTATGAAAATTGGGGAAAAATATTGAAATTGGATTATAATCGATGTTAATAAAATCAGCCACCGATATGAGTGGCATCATAACTAGGGAACTCACTATGGGCATTATTAGTCTTGCGCTTATCTTCGTATCAATCGCCGCCGTCTTATTGTATTTCAAACAACAGTTGAAAGACCGCAAAAAAGACTGTCGCGAATCCTTTGTCTCTTTGCGCATTGCGCTCGACTGCCGACATCAGGCCGTCCGTCATGTATTGGATGCATACAGCAAACATCTGCAAGAGCAGGGCATTGCATCGGATCGAAACGTTCAGCAGATGTGTGCCGAAGTCGAAACTGCATTGGCGCAAACTGCCAAAACATTTTCCGAGTCCAAAATCAAACATCTGTGTGAAGCCGAAACAGCATTGAATCATGCGTTGAAAAAATTGCAAACTGCCGTCAACGGTCTTTTGAAACAGTATCCTGATGAGCAATTGGCGGGTTTGATGGAAATGCTGGATGCAGCAGAAGCGGAAGTTGCATCAGCACGCCGTACTTACAACCGCAGAGCCGGAAGTTACAACCATCATTTAAACAAGCTGCCCAACCGCCTTGTCGCCAAGCCATTAGGCTTTGACAAGCAGGCAGGATTGGTTCGTTTCACGGAAAATCAAACGCAACGCATGAGCAGCAATATGTTAGCTTAAAAATTAAGCAGTTTGCTGAATAAGTGATACACAAAAGGCCGTCTGAAATATTAATTTCAGACGGCCTTTTGTTTACTGTTAATGAAAAATACTTAGGCTTTGGCCAATTTATTGGGCAAAGCGGATCAGGCTGTCGGCAAGCTTATCGGCTGCAGTTTCGTAACCTTGTGCAGAGAAGTGAACGCCGTCTTTGGCTGCCAAGCCTTGAGCCATCCAGCTTTTCATGCTGCATGCGCCCCCCATTGCATCTTGCCAAGACCAGAACATGATTTTTTCGTCACGGGCAACGCGTTGCTGCATTTGTTGTACTTCGCTGAGCAAGACCGGACGGTTGCCGCAGCTGCCGTAGGCGGTTTTCAAAGATTCCGGAGCGCCGAGGATCAGGATACCTGCGTTGGGCAGGGTGTTTTTGATTTGACGGATGTAATTGCGCCATGTCCGTTCGGTAGAGGAAATATCGAGATTGCCGGAAAAGGCTTCATTGGTACCGTAGGCAAGGATGATTAAATCGGCTTTGGTTTGTGCCAAATCTTCCCACATACCCGGCCGCCATTTTGACCATTGGGATAACTGCGCGCCGTTGATGCCCATGGCGGAAACGGTTACGCCGCGTCCGGGGCGTTCGATATTAATGAAACCGATTTGCCAAGGCATGCTGCTGCTGAGGGTCATCGGCAGGGAAGCGTTGGTATGCAACAGTTGCCAGCCGTTTTGTGTGGCAGGGATTTCGCGGCCGTTGACGGTCAGGGTTTGCTCTGACCAAACCGGTTTGCCGAAAATGGAGATTTGTTGCATATCCATGCTGCCGTCGGCTGCGCTTAAGGTAACGCTGCCGCCATCGGCGCGTGCTTCAATACCGCCGAAAGAAAAATCGCTGTATGATTTGCGGCTGCTGATGGTGTTCCAACCGCTGCCGTTGTAACGGACGGTTGCCATGCGCTGGCCTTTGACGGTGTTGGGATAAACCCAACCGATGCCGCCGTTGCCCCATTGTTGTTGTAAACGGCGGCGCAGGCGGTCGGTGAAATAGTCGCCGGCGGTGTGGGAGTCGCCGACT
The DNA here is from genome assembly GCF_051957375.1 of Neisseria sp. P0017.S009. Taxonomy (NCBI): domain Bacteria; kingdom Pseudomonadati; phylum Pseudomonadota; class Betaproteobacteria; order Neisseriales; family Neisseriaceae; genus Neisseria; species Neisseria sp. P0017.S009. The sequence continues at coordinate 295,055 of NZ_JBQCWL010000001.1, read as the reverse complement.
TGGATAATGCGGAATTTGCCGTCTGAAGTATGGTTGAGCTGTTGCAGTTTGTTCAGCCAGGCAGGGTGGTTGGAGCCGTAGTTGCTTAACAGGCCGTCATTGGTTGCGCAGGCGGTAATAGGGAGTGCGAGAAGCGTGAGGAGTAAGGTTTTATTAAATTTCATGGTTGTGTATCGTGTGTAAAATTAATTTTTTCCATAATTTTTCCGGCCAATAGTTTTTGGCCTTCTGCGGAAAAGTGAATGCCGTCCTTGCTGCGGTAACGGATGATTTTTCCATCTACTTTGACAGAGTCGGCATATTCTTCTGCGCCATTGCTCAACAGTTTGTCGGTAGGCAACCAAATGGCTTGAGGCGACACCGTACCCGACAGGATTTTGTCGAGGTAGCGCATCTGTTCATTGAGCTTGGCTTTTTTCATGTAAGGAATGCCCAGCCAAATGACTTGGACATCATGTGCGGAGGCTGCATCAAGAATACGGCGGACGCGGTTGAGGTATTCTGCCTCCCATTCGGGGGAGGCGAATTTCAGGTATTTTTTACCCATCGGGAAATCCCAAGGGTCGTTTGGGCCTAAGAATACAACCAAAACGCGGATATCGGGTTCTTTTTGCAAAGTTTGTTCGATGGTTTTCGGCCAGTCGAAGAAATTGGGGTAGGACAAACCGGTACTTTGTTTACTGAGGTTGACCGATTGTACGCCATATTCTTGCTTGAGGTGTTTTTGTACGAAAGGTGCAACGCCCTGCATCAGCGAGTCGCCGGCAAAGAAAACTTTGTTGCCTTTTTTCAATACAACCTGCGTTGCCGACTGATCAGCCTGATTGCTTGGCTCGCTGGCTGTGGTATCTGTATTGTTAGTCGCATCGGAAGCAGCAGAGTCTTTTTGATTGTCGGATACTTCAATGTTTTCCGTATTTTCAGACGGCCTTGTTGCTTCAATGCCAGAGTCTTCCGAAGCCAAAGCGTCTTCCGTTTCCAGTGAAGCTTTCAGGCCGTCTGAAAATTCGTAGGCTTTTTGTTGCCAATCCGCACCGATACGCCACCAAGCGTATTCGGATAAAGGCTCAAGCGGACTGTTCTCATGATAGGTCTGCTGCCAATAGGCATTGATGGAGTTTTGGGCAAACCACGTCAGCGCAACCGCACTGAGCAGAATAGAAACAAACAGGGAGATAAAGCGTTTCATGTTCTGCTCCTTAGAAGTTGGCGTAAATAAAGCCGGGAATGCCGGACGGGGCGAAGATGATAATTAGGGCGAGGATAAGCGTGATGGGAATAAACCACAGCCATGCAGGCAGTTTGTCCAAGCCTTTTACCGATGCTTCAAATAAGCGAAGCAAATACGGGTACAGCGAAAGCATCATCGCAAATGTACCCAGCAACATGAGGTCGGTCGGCAGAGGCGCGTTCCAACCTTTGTCATTGGCAAATAATGCGCTGAACAGCATTTCCGTATCGGCAAGCGTTGCGCTGTTGAACACGACAAAAGCGAAACAAACGAAATGGAAGGTAAACAGCCAGGCGAGCGGTTTGCCGATTTTCAGACGGCCTAAGGCATTGCGGCCGACGATTTTGTCGCCGCAGTTAAGGAATACCAAAGCCGCACCGTGCAGCGCGCCCCAAATCAAAAAGCTCCAGCCGTAGCCATGCCAAATGCCGGAAAGCAACATGGCAATCATCAGATTGAGTTGGGTACGTCCGAAGCCTTTTTTGCTGCCGCCCAAAGGAATATAGATATAGTCGCGAATCCAAGTGGACAGGCTGATGTGCCATCTGTCCCAGAAGTCGCGGATGTTGATGGCGCGAAGCGGCGCGGCAAAGTTTTTCGGCAGCTGGAAGCCGAGCAGCATGGCCAAGCCGATGACTAAATCCGAGTAGCCGGAAAAGTCGAAAAAGAGTTGGAAGGTGTAGCCATAAATCGCAGACAACACGCCCCAGCCGTCGAACTGGGCCGGATTTTCAAAAACAGGCGATACCCAGCCTTCTGCCAATACGCCGGCAAGCCACCACTTTTTGGCAATGCCCAATACAATCAGGCCGACCGCCAAAGCCGGATAAATCAGCTGGCGTGCTTGTTTGGTGCGGATTTGCGCCAATGCGCCCGCTTGTTCGCCGTCTATGCTTTTAAAAGCGGCCGCACGGATAATCGGGCCGGATGTGATGGTGGGGAAGAAGCTCAGATGCAGTAGGAGCTCGTGCCATTCAAAACGGTCTCCTTTAGGCTTGCGGTAGCAATACACTAAGTAAGCCAGCGATTGGAAAGTGTAATAAGACAAGCCCAAGGGCAAAAGGATATCGATGACGGCGCTTTGCCCCGTATATTGCTGAATAATCGGGCGGAAAAAGTCGAAATATTTGAAGAAACACAAAATAGTCAATGCCGCCGAAATACCGCAACCCAGCCAAAATTTGCGGATATTCTCGTTTTCAGAAAACATCAGTACGCTGACCAGGTAAACCACAGACGAGTAAACCAAAATCAGCGCGGCAAAAATAGGGTCGATACGGTAAAGCCAGCCTAGCCCGGCAACCAAAAGTAAAACGTTTTGAACTTGCGGCAAACGCGCAAATGCCCAGTACAAGGGCAAAAATACGATAAAGAATACCGCAAACTCAATAGACAGCAACGGCATGACAATTCCTTGATGTGTTTAAACTTTCAAACTTTTCGATTGATTGTTATTTTTTGGCGTTAAGTTTGGCACGGATGACTTCGACTACCGCAGGTAAAATCGAAATCACGATGATTGCCGCCATGACTAAGCCCAGATTGTTTTTGACGACGGGGATATTGGCGAAGAAGTAGCCTGCATAGGAAAACGACAATACCCACAACACCGCGCCGATAATGTTGTAACGGATAAACGTCGCGTAGTGCATATCGCCCATACCGGCGACAAATGGCGCAAACGTCCGCACAATTGGCACAAAGCGGGCAATGATGATGGTTTTGCCGCCGTGTTTTTCATAGAACGCATGGGTTTTTTCCAAGTACGAACGGCGGAAAATTTTGGAATCAGGATTGGCAAACAGTTTTTGTCCAAAATATTTGCCAATCATAAAGTTGGCCGCATCGCCTAGAATGGCGGCCGCTAAGAGCAGCAATACCATGACGTGGATGTTCATGCCGCCGATGGCCGCAATACCGCCGGCAGCAAACAGCAGCGAGTCGCCGGGCAAAAATGGCGTTACGACCAAACCGGTTTCGCAGAAAATCACAACAAACAAAATCGCGTAAATCCACGGGCCGTATTGGGAGGAAAGGTGGACAAGGTGTTGGTCGATATGGAGGATGAAATCAATAAGGGTAGAAATCACTAGGGTTCCCCAAATAAAAAGGCCGTCTGAAAAAGAACAGACAAATGTTTCGGCGAGAAGTTCGACATTGTAAAACCAAAGCGGAATAAAACCAATGCCGTAAGCGCGTCAAGATATGTTTAGAAGTGCAGATATGTTGCAGGTATAGGCTTCAGACGGCCTTTATCCTTGATGGTGGACGGCAAAACAACGTAAAATAAAGCCGATTTCAACCTAACCGGTGCGCCTTTGTGAACCAGCTCATCTTCGATTTTGCCAGCCATGATTATCCCGGCTTCGACAAATTTTTGGGAACAGAAAATGCCGAGCTGGTGTATGTGTTGCAGCACAAACATGGGCAATGTATCTATGTTTGGGGTGAAGAGGGCGCAGGCAAAAGCCATCTCTTGCAGGCATGGGTCGCACAGGCGCTCGATGCCGGGCGAAATGCCCTCTATATTGATGCCGCCGCCACACCGCTGACAGAAGCCGCGTTGGATGTGGAATATCTCGCCATTGACCAAATCGAAAAGCTTAATAATGAAGAACAGGCTTTACTGTTTGCCATCTTCAACCGCTTCCGCAACAGCGGCAAAGGCTTTTTGCTTTTGAGTTCCGAATATACGCCGCAGCAGCTCGTTATCCGCGAAGACCTGCGCACACGCATGGCGTATTGCTTGGTTTACGAAGTCAAACCGCTGACCGACCGGGAAAAAATCGATGCGCTTGTCAGCATTGCGGCCGCCCGTCAGGTAACCATCGATCCAGAAATTTTCGAATACCTGCTGAACCATTGGCGGCGCGATATGGACAGCCTGATGCAAATGCTCGATACCCTCGACAACTACGCCGTTATGATGGGCAAGCGCATTACTTTGCCGCTTTTGCGCCAGCTTTTAAAACAACAGGAAACCCAATGAAAAACCTTGCCATTTTCGACCTCGACAATACTTTAATCAATACCGATTCGGATCACTCCTGGCCGCAATACCTGATTAAAAAGGGCATAGTGGATGCGGCTGAAACCGAGGCGCAAAATGAAAAGTTCTACCAAGACTATCAAAACGGTTGTCTTGATATTGATGCCTTCCTCAAATTCCATCTCGCGCCTTTGGCTCGTTTCAGCAAGGAAGAATTGGCTGAGTTTCATCGCGAGTTTATGGCCGAATATATTGTTCCATATATTTCCCCGATGCAGCGTATGTTGGTGCAAAGCCATCAAATGGCGGGCGACGAAATGTTGGTTATTTCTTCGACTAACGAATTCATCATTACCCCTATCTGCCATCTTTTCGGTATTCACAATGTTATCGGCACACAGCTTGAAACCGGCGAAGACGGCCGATATACCGGCAACTATGTCGGTACGCCCAGCCTGAAAGAAGGCAAAATTACCCGATTGAACCAATGGCTTGCCGAGCGTGGCGAGACATTTGAAAGCTACGGTAAGGTTTATTTTTACAGCGACTCCAAAAACGACTTGCCGCTGCTGCGTATCGTGGACGAACCTGTCGCCGTCAATCCGGATGCTGAGCTGGAAAAAGAAGCCAAAGCAAAAGGTTGGCCGATTTTGAATTTCAAATAACGACGAATCAGGCCGTCTGAAGTATTTAACCTGACCACAACCCTAATAAGGACTAAAACATGAAAACGACTAAACTCCTCGCCTCAGCCCTGTTGTTTGTCGCTGTATTCGGTACCGCACAAGCAGCCGATACCGAAACCCTGGAAGCCATGAAAGCCATGAAAGCGCAAAACGGCAGCGTTAAAACCGTTTTGATGGATGTCTTCACAACTCCTGCCGGTAATGTCGATCGTGTGAATATCATTCAATCCAGTGGCAATCCTGAAATAGACGAACGCGCAGTGAAAAGCGTTTCCAAATATCCTTATCCGAAACGCAAAACCGCATCTAAATACCAACATACCGTTACTTTTGAAACCAATGTCGAAGTAATCAACAACTGATTCGGACGTAAGGCCGTCTGAAAAACAGAAGGCGTTTTGATTGGGAAATTCCCTGTCAAAACGCCGTTTTATTCTTTAAACAAGTATAACCAAAATTGCCGTAAAACCACACGCTCCGGTGCTATACTGAAACAAATAAACCGCTTCATCACACATCATGTCTCCCCGTCCAGTTACCATTACTTCCTACAATATGCACAAAGGCATGTCCGCGCTCAACCGCAAAGTGCAGGTCAACCGCATGGCTGACGCGCTGGGTGCATTGGGTTCGGACGTTTTGTTTTTACAAGAAGTCCAAGGACAACATCTCAACAGAAGCCGCCGTACCGACTTCCCCGATGCACCGCATTACGACATCATCGGCGACAGCCTCGATTATCATCGCAGCTACGGCAAAAATGCCGTCTATCCCAAACGACACCACGGCAACGCCATTCTCAGCCGCCTGCCACTGAAAACGGAAAACAACCTCAACATCAGCGTCAATAAACTCGAACAACGTGGCCTGTTGCATTGCGAAGTCGTGCCCGAAGGTTGGGAAGATCCGCTGGTGTGTTTGTGTGTCCACCTCAACCTGCGCGAGCCTGACCGCCTTAAACAATACCGCGCCATCAGCGACTACGTTGGCCGATACATTCGTCCGGAAAGCCCGTTGATTATCGCCGGCGATTTCAATGACTGGCGGCAGAAATCAGCGCGTGAGCTGGGCAGGGCATTAGATTTGAACGAAGTATTCGTCGATAATACAGGCAAACGCCCCAAAACCTTCCCCTCACGCCTGCCTATCCTCAGCCTCGACCGCATTTATACGCGCAATCTTGATGTCATCGATTCTGAAATTCACAACAGTAAAGACTGGCAGTATTTGTCAGATCATCTGCCCTTGAGTGTAACGGTTAGGCCGCATCGTAAAATGAATATGAAATCAGATAGAAAAATGTAAGGCTGAAATTTTTTAAGCAAAACACTATTGGCAATGTATCGAAAGAAAACGTTTTTCGCTCAGATATTTGAGATAGAAACAGGCCGTCTGAAAAGTTTCAGACGGCCTGTTTAAGTTTATAAAAAAGCGCAAACCTTTTTATATCAAAAGTTTGCGCTTTAAATCTGGTGGAGGCGGGGGGAATCGAACCCCCGTCCGAAAGTCCTCTACAGAGCGTTCTACATACTTAGTTGTGTCTATTTAGAATCTCGTTCCCATCATGCCGACCAACAGGCCTTCAGAGAACCAGTTACCTTAAATCTCGTTTCCTGCCAAGTAACCCGACAGAAAACCAGTCAATGTAGAATGACGTTGCGGTAGCTTGCGCTACACAGCCCATTGACCAACTGCAGCAACGGCAGGCCTTAAGCGGCCAGTGCGTAAGTTTCGTCGTTTGCGACTATTTAAATTCAGTGTTTAACGGGAAATCTGAGACCCCGGTATGCCCGCATCTGCTTTGCAACCCCCGTCGAAACCAAGATCGCCCCCAGATAGGAAAAGTCGATTATACGCATGTCAGCGTGCTTTGCCAAGTTACCGATTGATTGAAAAGGCCGTCTGAATAGCAGTTTGCTTTTTCAGACGGCCTGTTTGGCTTAGGTTTATTGATGGTAGTTTTGCAAGAAGCGTTTGAGTTTGTCCATGGCTTCTTCGATTTGATGAACGGGCGGCAGGGTAACGATACGGAAGTGGTCGGGGCGTATCCAGTTAAAGCCTGTGCCTTGGACGAACAGGACTTTTTCACGTACGAGTAAGTCGTAGATGAATTTCATGTCGTCATGGATACTGTACATTTCGGTATCGATTTTGGGGAACATATACAATGCGCCCATGGGTTTGACGCAGGATATGCCCGGAATCTGGTTGACCAGTTCCCATGCTTTGTTGCGTTGCTCGAGCAGGCGGCCGCCGGGGAGGAGGAATTCGTTGATGCTTTGGTATCCGCCCAAGGCCGTCTGAATGGCGTGTTGCATGGGTGTGGTGGCACAAAGGCGCATCGACGAGAGCATGTCGAGGCCTTCGATATAGCCCTTGGCATGATGTTTCGGGCCGTTGAGCACCATCCAGCCTTGGCGGAAACCGGCCACGCGGTAGGCTTTGGAGAGGCCGTTAAACGTAATGGTCAGCAAGTCGGGGGCGAGGGCGGCAATGTGATGGTGTACGGCACCGTCGTAAAGAATTTTGTCGTAAATTTCGTCGGCGAAAATAATCAGGCCGTGTTTACGCGCCAGTTCGGCGATTTCGAGCAGGATTTCTTTGCTGTACACCGCGCCGGTAGGGTTGTTGGGGTTGATGATGACTATGGCTTTGGTTTTCGGTGTAATTTTGGCTTCCATATCGGCCAGGTTGGGGAACCAGTTGTTTTCTTCGTCGCATAGATAATGGCGGACGGTACCGCCTGCCAGTGTTGCGGCGGCGGTCCACAAAGGATAGTCCGGTGCGGGAATCAGGATTTCATCGCCGTCGTTGAGCAATGCCTGCATGGACATGGTGATCAGCTCGGACACGCCGTTGCCGATGTAAACATCGTTGACGGTAACGTCGAGCAGTCCTTTGGTTTGGTAGTAGTGGACGATGGCTTTGCGTGCGGAGTAAAGGCCTTTGGAGTCGCAATAGCCTTGCGAAGTCGGCAGGTTGCGGATGACGTCAACCAAAATTTCGTCAGGCGCTTCAAAGCCAAACGGAGCCGGATTGCCGATATTGAGCTTGAGGATTTTGTTGCCTTCTTCTTCCAGTTGCAGGGCTTTTTTGTGAACTGGGCCGCGAATATCGTAGCAAACGTGATCCAGTTTGGATGATTTAGGGAATTTCTCCATGATGTGTGTTCCGTAAAATTGTTAACAATGGGATAAATGTACTCTTTTTGTGGGTAAATTAAAAGAGCTTCAGACGTCCAAAGCTTACTTATTGCGCGCTTCAGCACGGCGAACCGTCACGCTTTTACCGCCTATGCCCCAGTTGTCCATATTGATTTCGTCGATGACGACGACGGTCGTCTCGGGATTTTTGTTGAGAACGCGTGAGAGTATTTCGGTGACGCCGCGAATTAATTCGGCTTTTTGTTCCGCACTCGGGGCTTCGTTGCCGCCGGTTACTTTGATGTTGACGTAGGGCATGGCTTTTTCCTTTTAAAATAGTGTTCACATGTTATCTTATTTTTATCAGGCCGTCTGAAATTTGATTGCAGGATTTTTCATTGCTCATGACTGCTTTTACAAAGAATTAAGTTTTTTGGAATAGATTGTTTTTAAAATGCGGTTTTATTTTGGATGGATATCGTCATGAACCGTTTTCTTCAGACTTTGATTGTGGCCGCGCCGATGGTGATTGCCGCGCCCTATGTGGCGGCGGAAACGCATCCTGCGCAAAAGCAGATGCAGCAGAATATTGATGCTGTGCTGAAAATTGCACGCAATACTTCTTTGACAGAAGCGCAACGTGTGAAACAGGTTGAGCAGTATGCCAACCGTTATTTGGATTATGAACGTATTTCGGCTTTGGCTGTCGGCGCGCCATGGCGTGAATTTTCTGCCAAACAGAAAACTGATTTTATCCGTGCATTCAAAGACATGGTGATTGCGATGTACTCGCATTCTGCACTGATTGGTGCGGCGGATGCGAATGTACGCCTGTTGCCGAAGATGACGGCAAACGGCAATAAGTTTGACGTTTTCTCGGAAATTCAGACCAAAAAAGGCACCAAGTATGAAGTGGCCTACCAGCTTTACCAAAGTGGCGGTGCGTATAAGATTTACAATATCCGCGTGGACGGTACCAGCTTGGTAACGGTATACCGCAACCAATTTGGCGAGCTGATTAAGAGCAAAGGCATTGACGGTACGATTGCGACTGTTGCAGCCAAGGGCTTGAAGAAACAATAAGGTAGATTGATAAAAAGGCCGTCTGAATATTCAGACGGCCTTTTTGTGTTACGGGCTGATTAAGCACGTTTGCGGAATTCGCCGGTACGGGTATCGATTTCGATTTTGTCACCGTTTTCGATATAAGACATCACTTGGATTTCAGTGCCGCCGACCAGACGCGCGGTTTTCATCACTTTACCGGAGGTATCGCCTTTAACGGCAGGCTCGGTGTATTCAACTTCGCGAACGATGATGGTAGGCAATTCTACGGAGATTGGGTTGCCTTCGTAGAAAGTAACTTCGCATTGGTCTTCCATACCGTCAACGATGAATTTCAACGCGTCGCCGATGTTGTCGGCTTCGATTTCGTATTGGTTGAATTCTTCGTCCATGAAGACGTACATAGGATCGGCAAAGTAGCTGTAAGTACAGTTTTTGCGGGACAGGATAACGACGTCGAATTTGTCGTCGGCTTTGTAAATGGTTTCAGAAGCGGCACCGGTCAGCAGGTTTTTCAGTTTCATGCTGACTTTGGCGGAAGAGCGGCCGCCTTTGATGTATTCGGTTTTTTGAACGACCATAGGATCGTTGCCGACCATGAATACGTTGCCGGCGCGCAGTTCTTGTGCTGTTTTCATTGTAGTTTTCCAATCAAATCGGTTGTAATAAAACGCGCTATTTTAGCGTATTTTTTTGTGCTTTGAAATAAAGGCGGCAAGTTTTTCAACGGCACTTTTTTGAGCAAAAAGTCCATCCCGCCATTTTGCCGCGCTTTGCCGCCATTCATTTTGGTGTGCAGTCAGGGTTTGCCATGCCTGCAGGCGCTGGCTGTCGCTGAGTGCATCACCGTTGTTGAGTTCGTCGGAAAGGCGGTGGTGTGCCGTGGCGACAACATCCGGATAAACCTGATGCGCTTTGTCCCAAAAAGCGTGCAGTTTGTCGAGATGGATATTTTCTTCTTGCGGATAGATGTGCCAAAAGAAAGGCTTTCCGGCAAGCTGGGCGCGAACAAAGCTGTCTTCGCCGCGTATGATAGCGCCGTCGGCAAGGTTGAGCAGTTTGTCGAAATCCTGTTGGGGGACAAAAGGGATTTTGATCAGGGTAATGTGTTCGCTCTGATACACATCGCCGTCTTCAAGCAGGGCATTTTGCGGTACTAGGTCGCTGTTTTTCAGACTGGCGATGATTTGTGTACCTGCAAGCAGCAGGGTAATGGGTTGGCCGGCCTGTTGCCACATAGTCAGCCATTTTGCCCAAATATCGCTTTGATAGCCGAAAAGCAGCCACTCGGACGCGTTTTTTGCGGGAAGTTTGAGTTGTCGGCGTAAGGCTTCCGTATCAAATCCGGCCGATTCGGCGTAATCGCGTTCGCGCAGCAGGCCGCCGCTTTTTTCGCTGAAACCCATAAACCAAAAGTATTTCTGTATGCCGCCGGCCTGGGGCGAGGGCATTAAGTGCAGCCTCTCGTTGCTGTCTTCCGCGCTGAGGTATTCCCAGTTGAGCCAAAGCGGTTGGTGTTGGCGGATGATGGTTTGAACGTTGTCGGGCAGTTCGCAGGCGAAGGTTTCGATGACAATGTCGGGGGTAGGGGCTGTATCGGTATCTTCGGCGTAGTCGGCTTGCCAAGCGTGAATGCCGATGCCTTGATGGATATTGGGAATCGAGGCCAAGTCAGGGCAGAGTGCCTGAAGGGACGGAAAGTCGTCTGTCCACAAATGCACTTGCCAGCCGAGTTCGCGTTGCAAAACACGCGCCAGCCGCCATGAAACGCCGATGTCGCCGAAGTTGTCGATGACGTTGCAGAAAATCCAGCAGGTATAAGGTGGGGTGGTGTTCATGGAAAAATATGCCCAAGGCCGTCTGAAAACATCAGAATGCGCCGAAATAGTGGAATAAATAAACAATCAGCAAAATAATCGGGATAAACATCCAAATGCTTTGCCGTTTCAATTCGGGCTCTTGTTTGAGGTGGTGTTTGATGACGTCAAAAAGGACGAACTTGAATAGGAACGTGGCTTCGCAGGCAAGGATGATGCCGTTGATGAGGTGTTGCGTTTTGTCTTCGGGCGGGTTGAGGGCAAACCACAAAAGGGTGGCGAGCGGAATCAGGCAGACGACGAGCCAGCGCAGAAGGATGGGTTTGGACATGGTGTGTGTGCAAGAAATAAAAAGGGTATTATACCCTGTCGTCTTTCAGACAAGTGCAAATCAGGCTATCATTCGTTTTATTTGAAGCGAACATTTATCCCTATGCAAACCCAAGCCATCATCCGCCATATTGTTCAATGGCTCAAAGATTACGCCGAGCAGGCGCTTGCCAAAGGTTTTGTCGTCGGCATATCCGGCGGCATCGATTCTGCCGTGGTTTCCACCCTTGCCGCGCAAACCGGTTTGTCGGTTTTGTTGTTGGAAATGCCGATTCGTCAGAAATCTGACCAAGTCAACCGCGCTCAAGAACACATGGGCCGTCTGAAAAAGCGTTATCCTAACGTAAAAGCGCAAAGTGTTGATTTGACTCCGGCGTTCGATACGTTTGCCGATACCGTTGATGTCAGCGAAACCGAATTTCCCAACAAACAGCTGGCACTTGCCAATGCACGCAGCCGCCTTCGCATGACGACGCTTTATTATTACGGCCAGCTGCATGGTTTGCTGGTGGCGGGAACGGGCAACAAAATTGAAGATTTCGGCGTCGGTTTCTTCACCAAATACGGCGACGGCGGCGTGGACATCAGCCCGATTGCCGATTTAACCAAAACTCAGGTGTACGCTTTGGCAGCCGAGCTAGACGTATCGGAAGACATTCAAAAAGCCGTGCCGACAGACGGCCTTTGGGATATCGAGCGTACCGATGAAGAGCAAATGGGCGCATCTTATCCCGAACTCGAATGGGCGATGAGCGTGTACAACAGCCACAAGCCTGAAGATTTTGAAGGCAGACAGCGCGAAGTTTTGACAATCTATACCCGATTGCACAAAGCCATGCAGCACAAAGTCAACCCGATTCCGGTTTGCAAGATTCCGGAAGAGCTGTTTTAAATTTGGACATCAAAAGGCCGTCTGAAAACGTTGGATTAAGGTTTTCAGACGGCCTTTTATATTTTATTTCAATAAGAATTAGGAATATGCTTGAAAAACAGCATCATCAGATACCAAAACAGCGTAGCGGCCGCCGCGCCCAGCAATACCCATGCGCTGATTTTGGCGATTTCACGAATGGTGCGCTTTTGTTTACGGCTGAACAAACGGTTCACAATCAATGCCGCTATGGCGCAAAAGAAAAAAAATCGCAAAAGCCTGCCTATCATTCCACATTCTCCCAAAAATATTGCCTTTAATCAGGGCAGGCCGTCTGAAGCCTCATGCACAAAACAAAGACGAAACGTTATAATACCCCTTTTGCCGCTTCACTTGGAAATTACAAATGACAACAAATGCCTCAGTGGGCATTGTAACGCCCCAGAAAATCCCGTTTGACACACCGCTTGCTCTGGAAAACGGCAAAACCTTACCTCGTTTCGACCTGATGATTGAAACCTACGGCACGCTCAACGCAGACAAAAGCAACGCCGTTCTTATCTGCCACGCCCTGTCAGGCAATCATCACGTTGCCGGCAAGCACAGCGTGGAGGATAAATACGCCGGTTGGTGGGACAATATGGTCGGCCCCGGCAAACCTATCGATACCGAACGCTTTTTCGTTGTCGGTTTGAACAACTTGGGCGGCTGCGACGGCAGTACCGGCCCTTTATCCGAAAATCCTGAAACCGGTCGCGAATATGGCGCGGATTTCCCCGTTGTAACCGTCAAAGACTGGGTGAAGTCCCAATCCATGCTTGCCGATTATCTCGGCATTCAAAAATGGGCGGCCATTGTCGGCGGCAGCTTAGGCGGCATGCAGGCATTGCAATGGACGATTTCTTTGCCTGAACGCGTTGCTCATGCGCTCGTCATCGCTTCTGCGCCTAAACTTTCCACTCAAAACATCGCGTTTAACGATGTTGCCCGCCAGGCGATTTTGACCGATCCCGATTTCCACGAAGGCAATTACCGCAGCCATCATACCGTTCCTTCACGCGGTTTGCGTATCGCGCGCATGATGGGACACATCACTTATCTTGCCGAAGACGGCTTGGGTAAAAAATTCGGCCGCGATTTAAAATCAGACGGTTATCAGTATGGTTACGGCGTTGAGTTTGAAGTGGAATCTTATCTTCGCTATCAAGGCGACAAGTTTGTCGGCCGCTTTGATGCCAACACTTATCTGCTGATGACCAAGGCGCTTGACTACTTCGACCCGGCCGCCGATTACGGCCACAACCTCACGCGCGCTGTGGAGAATGTGCAGGCCAAGTTTTTTGTTGCCAGCTTCAGCACCGACTGGCGCTTTTCGCCGCAACGTTCGCATGAATTGGTCAAGGCATTAATCGCCGCGCAAAAATCCGTGCAGTACATTGAAGTCAAATCCAATCACGGCCACGATGCGTTCTTGATGGAAGACGAAGCCTATATCCGCGCGGTTGCCGCTTATATGAACAACGTTTACAAGGACTGCCAAAAATGAATCTGCGCGACGATTTGCAACTCATTTACGATTGGATACCCGAAGGCAGCCGCGTACTCGATTTAGGCTGCGGCGACGGCGAGCTGTTGGCTGCGTTGGTGGAACATAAAAATTGCACCGGCTACGGTGTTGAAATCGATACCGACAGCGTGATTGCCGCCATATCCCGCGGTGTGAACGTCATTCAAGCCGATTTGGAAGAAGGTTTGGTGGCTTTTGGCGATCAAAGCTTTGATGTGATTGTCTTGAGCCAAACCATTCAGGCGATGCAGAACACGGAAAAAATCCTGCGCTGCCTGATGCGCGTGGCCAAGCAGGCTATTGTCAGCTTCCCTAACTTCGGCTACTGGCGCAACCGCTTTCAAATCGCCATTGGCGGCCATATGCCGGTTTCCGAGCGGATGCCGTATCATTGGTACGATACGCCCAATATCCATTGGTGTACCCTCAAAGACTTTGATTTGCTGTGTGCCAAAAACAAAATCCGCGTGCTTGAGCGTGCGGTCATGACGGGCAACCGACAGGTTAAACATCTGCCGAATTTATTGGGCAGCCTGGCGTTTTATCGTGTAGGTTGATTGCAGTAATCAATAGGGCCGTCTGAACAGGTAATCACGAAAGCATGGCTTTTGCAAATACCTGTTCAGACGGCCTTTTATTATTAAAGTCGGTTTAAGCCTGTTTCAGTTTTTCCAACAAGGCAAAACTGCCGGCATCGACCAGACGGTAGGTTTCGTCAAAGTCGCCCGTGTACCACGGATCAGGAACGTGGTTGTAACCTGAATCGGGGATAAGGTCGGTCAGTTTGAAGATTTTGCCGGGGTGGAAGCCGAGCTGCTTTTCGGTTTCTCTGAGGTTGTTGTCGTCCATCACGATGATGTAGTCGAAATGTTCGGCATCGCTGGGTTTGATTTTGCTGCTGGTAAAGCCTGACGGGTCGATGCCGTGTTGTTTGAGTACACGGCGCGTGCCTTCGTGCATGTTTTCCCCGTCGTGCCAACCTGACGTGCCTGCGCTGGCTGTAATGACGGCATTGCCCATGCCTGCTTTGCGGGCGCGGTGGCGCAGGACGTATTCGGCCATAGGGGAGCGGCAGATGTTGCCGAGGCAGACGAAAAGGATTTTGTGGGTTTTCATATGCGTGAAAATGAGCGGTAAGGTTTGAAAATCAATGCAACACGCTAAACCGTTTTCAGACGGCCTTGGCGTGTTGCATTTTCAATTTAGTTTACATTGCTGAAGAAAGGATTATGGCCTTCTAGTTTCAACGCTTGGGCATAAGTAGGGATGTTCTCGTTTTCGCCCAATGGGTTGTGCAGCAGGTAGAGGTGCTCGATTCGGCATTCGGCCATCAGGTCGAGGAAGTTTTGCTGAACGATGGCGATATTGTCGGTTGATGCAAGCTCCCAAGTGAAGGTCTGCGGAACGATTTCAAACGCGCTGTCTGTCGCGTTGAAGCTGAACTGGAGCTTGCCGTCCGCTTTCGCTGCGGCAACAACGCCGACGCGCGGGCTTTGCATACGGATGGCGCGGATGGCGTTGGTGGCAAAAACGTCCATGGCCATGCGTTGGCGGGTGTGGCTGCCGTCGGTAAGCGCGTCAAGCGGCGTATTGGGCGAGAGCGGGTTGGTAAAGAGGGTAACGCCGTCGAGGGCGAGATGCTCTTGCCAAACCTGCATCAATGGCAGGCCTGCCTGTTGCAGGTTAAGGCCCAAGGCAGTCTGAATGTCTTTATTGCCGTAGCCCAGCGCGTAAACAACATGGACGGATTGACCTTCGGGCAGCGTCAATGGTTTGTATTCGAATTTTTGCAGGAATGCGCCTGCCGCTTCATCGTTTTGCTTGGCTTGGAACCACTCGCCCGGGGTAACGCTGCTCAAGTCGGTAGATTGGACGAGGTAAGGCAGCCATTGCGTGTTTTGCGTGAGGGTACGCAGGTTGGGGTAGTTTTGCAGGCAGGCGAAGAGTGCTTCGGTAGGCAGCGTAAGCGGCAGGGTTTGTTCTTTTTTGCAACCGGCGACCAAAACGACAGGCAGGGCAAACCATTGGGCTTCGTTATCGTTTTCTGCCTTCAGGACTTCGCCTACGCTTTGAATCAGGCTGGTGTAAGTGCCGACATCGGGCGCCATGGTCATTGCCAATGAAAGGTTGATGTAATGGTTTTGGCTGAGCATGGTGCGGATTTCGGTTTGCAGTTGGCCGGCCGAAAGCTTGCGCGATGCGGAGGAGGAGTTGTGCGCCAGCTGATAGGCATTGAGCAGAAGGTAGTTTTTGATAGGGCTCTGCGGATAAGGGCGGGTATCTGGAAGAACAAAGGTTTTCATGACGGTTTGAAGTGTTGTGTTGTAAGTGTGGCGATTATAGCAATTTAGTCAGTCGGTGTGCTTGTTAATAAATTAAATTCAACTGGCGATAGGGATACGCTTCATTTTCACAAGGTTTAAGTATCAGCATTTTCTAAGTTGGGGAGGGTAAATGCCCGATGTGTTATAATCCATGACCAAACATAATTCAGAAAGGAACAAAATCATGCGCTTGCTTCATACTATGCTGCGTGTCGGCAATCTCGAACGCTCTTTGGATTTCTATCAAAACGTATTGAACATGCAACTGCTGCGCCGCCGCGATTATCCCGAAGGCCGTTTTACTTTGGCTTTTGTCGGTTATGGCGATGAAGCGGACCATACTGTTTTGGAACTGACCCACAACTGGGATACCGAGTCTTACGATTTGGGCGATGCTTATGGCCATATCGCGATTGAAGTCGATGATGCTTACGCGGCGTGCGAGCGTGTCAAAGAAATGGGAGGTAAAGTGGTACGCGAAGCCGGCCCGATGAAACACGGCACGACTGTGATTGCGTTTGTTGAAGATCCAGATGGCTACAAAATTGAATTTATTCAAAAGAAAAGCGGTAGCGATTCGGTTCAATATTCATCTTAAGGCATAAGATAATGGAAAAGGCCGTCTGAACATTCAGACGGCCTTTTTTTGATCAACCCAACTGTTTTTGCTTTTCGCTCAACAGGGCGTGTACTTGAAGCGCAGTAGCGTAGCGGTCTTCTCCTGCTTCAATCGGATCGAGGAAATGCAGTTCGACCGTGTTGGAAGGCTGGCTGATGACCATGCAGATAGATTGCCAGAGGCTGATGTCGCCGTAGTAGGCAGTGTGCGGATTGGGGCTGCTGCCGTCTGGATTCGGATAGCGGCAGAGTGCCGGAATAATCGGTACGCCTGCATCATAGGCCGTCTGAAAAAAGCTCGGTTTGAACGGCAGGATTTCACGGCCTTCGGTACTGGTGCCTTCGGGAAAAATGGTGACGGTATCGCCGTTTTTCAGCGCTTCGGTTACGCCGGCGATTTTGGCAGAATTGCCTTTGATGCCGCGGTTGCGCGAGACGTAAACCGTTTGAGCCTGTGTGGCAAGATAACCGACCACAGGCCATTTGGCCACATCGTCTTTAGCCACAAAACGGCCGGGGAAAGCACCGTTGACCGCCATAATGTCCAACCATGAAATATGGTTGCTGATAATCAGCTGACCGCGATCTTCTTGCGGCGGCGTGCCGAAAGTTTGCAGTTTCATGCCGCAGGAAGCGAGCACGCGCAGCGACCATAATTGGATCGCGCGCAGTTTGCGTTTGCTGCTGTAAAAGGGAAACAGAAAAAACATTTCGGCCATGCCGTATAAAAGGCAGCCGGCAATGCAGAGAAGACGGAAGATAAAACGGATTTTGGCGGTCATTGTGTGTGTTTTTATAAAGATTAGGCAGGCCGTCTGAAGTTTCAGACGGCCTTTTATTATGAATCGGCTTTAGGGGCAAAACGCTGCAAGTAGCGGTCGGAAAGGTGGTTGATGTCCATCATGATCAGCACATCCGCGCAGTTGAACGCTTCATCGACGCAAGGCTCGCCGCAGAACCACGCGCCTGCTTTGAGATAGCCTTTGATCAGGGCAGGTACAGGCGGATTTTCAGACGGCGTGATGCTGTCCCATTTGAGCGGGTTGAGCGGTTTGACACACCATTGTGCCGGAGCGAGGTATTTGTCTTTCAAAGCATGATACAGGCCGGCCGCATCGTTGCCGCCGTCACGCATTTCGATACTGCCGCAACCAATCATAAAGCGCAGGTTTTCGTCTTTCATGAATTTGACCAAACCGGTCCACAACAGCATGACCAAGCCGCCGTTGCGGTAGTCCGGGTGGGTACAGGCGCGGCCGAGTTCGACGGTTTGCGGCAGGATGTCTTTCAAAGGCTCAAGATCAAATTCATGCTCGCTGTACCAACCGCCGACTTTTTTTGCGGTTTCTTCGGTAATCAGGCGGTAGCAGCCGATTACCTCGCCGGTTGCATCGTCAAAGGCGAGCAGGTGGTGGCAATGTTCATCATAAGGATCGACATCGCGGCCGTCATCGCTTTCGATTTCCGCACCTAACTCTTGGGCAAAAACCTGATAGCGCAATCTTTGGGCGGCTTCGATTTCAGCTTGGGTTTCTGCAAGGCGTACGCTCAGGCCGATTTTGGGGCCCGTTTGATTGAAACGGCTGGGGGACATGATGTTTCCTGTTTGAAGAAAATGGCTGATTATAGCGGATATACGGACAGATTTATATTGATTTGCTTTGCGGTAGGGCAAATTATGTCGGGTTGTTGGAAAAAGGCTTCAGGCCGTCTGAATTTGGCATGCCAAGCGGTAGAAGCGTAAAATCAACGTTTTTGCCGCTTTTTTTGTTATGGAAACCTCTTTTCTGCTTGCCGGAAAAATTACCGAGCTGACGCTGATTGTTTTGATGGGCGTGGCCTTAGTGAAGGCAGGGCTGTTGAAATCGGAAAACAGCTATACGCTCTCGGTCATCGCGCTTTACTTGATCAGCCCGTCTGTCATGATTCATGCCTTTCAGATGGACAATACGCCGCAGATTATCGAAGGGCTGAAGCTTTCCGTCATGTTGGCGGTGTTTTTCCATGTGGTATTGATTGTTTTAGGCAGGTTGTTTAAACACTTGTTCAAACTCGATGCGCTCGAACACGCGGCGACGGTGTACAGCAATTCGGGCAACCTGATTATCCCTTTGGTAATGTCGGTCTTTGGGCCGGAATGGGTGATTTACACCACTGGTTTTATCTTGGTGCAGACGTTTTTGTTTTGGACGCATCTGCGCCTGTTGATTTGCGGTCGAGGCAATGTGGCTTGGAAAACCATTTTTACCAATATCAACATCTTATCCATGTTGGTCGGGCTGCTGATGTTTGCCTTTCAAATCAAGCTGCCGCACATTGTCGATAATACTTTGGCGACGGTGGGCAGTATGATTGGCCCGGTTGCCATGTTGGTGGCGGGCATGCTGCTGGCCTCTTTGCCGTTGCGTTCGATTGTGTGGACACCGAGGCTTTATCTCGTTGCTTTTTTAAGGCTGATTTTGATTCCGGTATTATTGCTTTTCGCCGTCAAAGCCTGCGGTTTTGCCCATCATGATGCGCATGCGGATACGGTTGTGTTAATCAGCTTTTTGGCAACGACTTCGCCTGCCGCTTCGACAGTTACCCAAATGGCGGTTGTTTACGGCAAAAATGCCCAAAAAGCCAGTGCGATTTATGGGTTGACGACCTTGCTTTGCGTGGTAACCATGCCGGTAATGATTGCCTTATATCGTTGGATTATTTAAGAAAAGGGCAGGCCGTCTGAAACTTTGACTTTATGTTTCAGACGGCCTGTTTGGTATTTTAATTTGAAAATAACTTTTATTATCAATTAATTAAGCAATTAAAAAACTATACAAAGCCGTTTGCAGCGTGTATCCTTATGTCTAACATTCATCCAATATCAATCTTTAAAGGAACACAGCCATGACCGACTTTACCGTTTGGGAAACCGCACCTTTCAATTCCACCATTGACCATATTTTGCAGCGTTACCACAATGTCCACCGCGCCCAGTTTGAAGAGTTGGTTCCGCTGGCGCAAAAAGTGGCGCAGGTTCATGCTGATACTTTCCCTGCCGAAGTTCCTGATTTGTTGGCCTATATGCAAAACGAGCTGTTGATGCACATGATGAAAGAGGAGCGCATGTTGTTCCCAATGATTAATCAGGGCGTGGGCCGTGGTGCGGCAATGCCCATCAGCGTGATGATGCACGAGCATGAAGAACACGACCAAGCCATCGCGCGTTTGGAAGAATTGACCAATAATTTTGAGCTTCCCGAAGGCGCTTGCGGCAGCTGGACCCGTTTGTACACATTGGCCAAAGAGATGGTGGATGATTTGAAAGACCATATCCATTTGGAAAATGAGATTTTGTTCCACCGCGTTTTGGCTTCGTAAAATTTGAGCTTAATCAAGGCCGTCTGAATGTTCAGACGGCCTGTTCTTTAATCCCTTGCTAAGTTAGTATAATAGTTCTAAAATTTTAATAAAGAAACAAAATTAGGTAGTAAAGGCACACATCCGTTCTTTTGTTTACTTGAGAAGGAGTTTATGAATGAAACATTCTAAAGTTTTACTATTGGGTATTCTGTTTGTTGCTCTGACTGCGTGCGCCCAAACGATGGACGGCAGCTGGAGCGCCCTGCAGGATACGAAAACAGGCGTGCAGTCGCGACCTTATTATGAATTTGGCAATGTACTTCAGAAGATTTCTTTTAAGAAAACCGGCAATCCGGAAAATGGTCTGAAAAAGCCTGTCTTGACTGTGTATCGTCAGGGCAAGCTGTTGGGCGAAGCATATAATTTGGAAGCCTCTCATGGCAGCCCCTTGTTGCCAACCCTGTTTTTGGTAAACGGCAAGTCATTAAATATCAATGACGGCAACGATAAAAAACAATTGGCTTCTGCGAAGAGAATCGATTTTTACGATTTCGGCCACGGCCGTATCGGCCATGCAGTCTTTACCGCGCCTAACGGCATCTGTCAGGATATGAAACACGGCAAAGGCGTTTCCTACAAGCTGGTTACCAACTATGTTAATTTCCCGGATTATCCTTCACCTGAAAATATCTTGATTATTACTGCGCAAGGCAAATATGAGCAAGACGGGTTTATATTGGATGCCACTGAGTCAAGAGTGACCAGTGCCAATAAAGAGTTTGCCAGAAAATATGGCGAAGCCCTGAAATCCAAGAATGGCCCTGAGACCAGGCATGTGAATATGGCCAATGCAGCCAGTGCAGAAAAAGGCAGACTGTTGGCTGATTATATCTGTCAGTAATCATATTAAAGGCCGTCTGAAATTCAGACGGCCTTTTTGAATCATAAATGCATCTCTTGTTCAAACGACAGCAGAATCTGTTTCACTTCATCCGCTTCTTTGACGGCGCGGATGCGGTCAAACAATACCTGCGCTTGTTCAAACTCTTTTTTCATCATGCCCAGCCACTGTTTCAAACGGGCAACCGGATATTTGTTGTTGGCTTCTTTAGCAAGGCATAAGTCGAAGAATTGGACTATCCATGAGGAGACTTCGGCAAAGTCGGTGTCTTTGACTGTTTCGCCGTTTTCATATTGCTTGATTTGCCGCGCCAAGTCGGGACGGATAACCGCGCCGCGCCCGAGCATCACGCTGTCGCAGCCGCTGACGGTTTTAATGTCGAGATAGTCTTGAAGGCTGAACACATCGCCGTTGGCAGTAACGGAAATATTGACTGCATCGCGGATTTTGCGCACCCATTCCCAATGTGCTGGCGGTTCGTAGCCTTCGACTTTGGTGCGCGCATGGACGGTTAACGCGCATGCACCGCCGTTTTCAATCGCGGAGGCGCATTCCAATGCCAGACTTTTGTCTTCATAACCGAGCCGCATCTTGGCAGTCAGCGGAATGTGTTGTGGCAGGCGTTGGCGCAGGGTGTGGACGATGTGGTAAATCAAGTCGGGCTCTTTGAGCAAGACTGCACCGCCTTTGTGTTTATTGACCGTCGGCGCGGGGCAGCCGAAGTTGAGGTCGATTTTGTCCGCACCGAAACGCACGGCTTCCAAAGCATTGACGGCCATGTTTTCCGCATCGCTGCCCAAAAGCTGGACAGTACAGGGCGTGCCGGCCGGCGTGCGGTTGGCATGGGCGATTTCGGGAACATATTTAAGCCAAGTGGCGCGTGAGTGGACCGTGTGCGTAATGCGGACAAATTCGCTGACGCATTCGTCAAATCCGCCGATACGCGTCAACAGGTCGCGCATCACATCGTCCACCAGCCCTTGCATGGGGGCAAGAATAAGCTGCATGAGTCAGGCCGTCTGAAAAAAGGAGGACATATTGTAGCGGTATATCGGTTAAAATACAGCTTCCTTTTTCAGACGGCCTTTTTATGATGCACACAATTCCGGCAACCGCCGCCATGTTGGTAAAAAATTCAGAACGTTATCTTTCAGAAGTTTTGAGTGCGCTGAAAGACTTTGACGAAGTCCTGCTGTTGGACAACGGCTCGACCGACCGTACTTTTGAAATTGCCAAGGGCTTTCCCAATGTCAGCTATTACAAGCATGACTTTATCGGGTTTGGCCCGATGAAAAATCTGGCGGCCAGACTGGCGCAAAACGATTGGATTTTCAGCATAGACAGCGATGAAGTGGCGGATGAGGCTTTAATCGAATCCATTCGTGCGGCCGTTTTGGAAAATGAGAAGGAACATATTTTTTCGCTTTCCCGTCTGAACCATTACCACGGCAGACTGATTAAAGGCTGCGGCTGGTATCCGGATATTATTCCACGCCTTTATCATCGAAAATTTACCCGTTTTTCTGACCGTCAGGTGCATGAGTCTTTGGTGTTGCCGCAGGAAGCTAAGATTAAACAACTTGATGGCCGTCTGAAACATTATTCTTTTGAAAACGCCGAAGGGCTGATTCAGAAAATGCAGCAGTACAGTTCGCTGTATGCGGAAGAAAACCGCTTCAAGAAAGACAGTTCGCCGGTTAAGGCTTTGCTGCATGGCGGCGTATCGTTTGTGAAGAACTATCTGCTCAAGCGCGGCTTTGCCTATGGTGCAGACGGCCTGACGATTTCAGTTTCCAACGCACAAGGTTCGTATTACAAATATGTCAAACTCTACGAGCGCAACCGCACGATAACCGTCTCCCTCATCATTACCACTTACAACCGCCCAGATGCTCTGGAGCTGGTGTTGAAATCGGCTTTATCGCAAACCCGTCTGCCGGATGAGATTATTGTCGCGGATGACGGCTCAAGGCAGGAAACCGCCGAAGTGGTTGATTTTATCCGCCGCAGAACAAGCATTCCGGTCAAGCATTCATGGCAGCCGGATAGAGGTTTTCGTGCCGCCGAATCGCGCAACCGTGCGCTGGCGCAGGCGAAAAGCGATTATATTGTGTTGATTGACGGCGATATGGTCTTGAATCCGTCTTTTATCGCCGATCATTTGAAGATTGCCCGAAAGGGCCGTCTGATACAGGGTTCCCGCGTGATTTTGACTGCGGAAAAAACGCAGGATATTTTGAACGAAGGCGATTTGCCTGCCTTGTCCATGTTCAGCTCGGGAATAGAAAAACGGCTTTCCGCCCTGCGCTGCCGTTGTTTGGCCAAATTGGCAGGCCGAAAAGGCAACCGCAAACACAAAGGCATCAAAACTTGCAATATGGGCTTTTTCCGCAGCGATGCGCTTGCCGTCAACGGGTTTGACAATAGCTTTGTCGGCTGGGGCAGGGAGGACAGCGAATTTGTCGCCCGTTGCTATCATAACGGGATGAAGCGCCATAATCTGAAATTTGCCGGCATTGCGTACCACCTCTGGCACAATGAGGCAGAACGCGATTCATTGCCGCAAAACGATGCCTTGTTGGAGGCAACTTTGTCGGAACGCAAAATCCGCTGTGTTCATGGCGTATCGGATTTTATAAAAGATGAAGAAGTAGCCGGAAAATAGCCTTATCATCTTTTTAAATCATAGAGGCCGTCTGAAAATTTTCAGACGGCCTCTTTTGTATTTTTAAAACCTAGTGTTTAAATGAGAATATTATTTATTTGATATAGACCAGTATGTATAATTAGGTAAAGTATGGTTAGGAAAGAGGGTTTACTCTATAATCCAACCGTTTGTAATTTTATTTCGGCTAAGGCCGGATTTTGGGAGTTGTTATGTCAACTATGTTTTTTATCCAGTTTGCCGTTGTGCTGCTGTGTATCCTGATTGGTGCGCAGGTTGGCGGTATTGGTTTGGGCGTGCTCGGCGGTATCGGCTTGGCCGTATTGTCTTTTGGTTTCCATCTTCAGCCGACCAGCCCGCCGATTGATGTGATGCTGATGATTATGGCGGTAGTGTCTGCCGCGGCGGCCATGCAGGCCAGCGGTGGTTTGGACTATATGATTAAGATTGCCACGCGCGTGTTGCACCGCAATCCGAAATACATCACCTTTATCGCGCCGGCGGTGACTTATACCTTTACCGTGTTGGCAGGTACGGGCCATGTGGCTTACTCGGTCTTGCCCGTGATTGCCGAAGTCAGCCGTCGCAATGGCATCCGTCCTTCCCGTCCGTTGACGATGGCGGTTATTGCTTCCCAATTTGCGATCGTTGCCAGCCCGATTGCCGCCGCGGTTGTTGCCTGTGTTACCATGCTTGAGCCGCAACACATCACGATGGCGGATGTGTTGAAAGTTACTGTTCCGTCCACGATTTTGGGTATCGGTTTGGCTTGCGTGTTCGTAAACAAACTGGGCAAAGAATTGAAAGACGATCCGCATTATCAGGCTTTGCTGAAAGACCCGAACTATGTGAAAGAATACATCGATGTGGAGGAACAACAAACCGATGTCGCCATTTCGCCGAAAGCCAAATTGTCAGTCGGTATTTTCTTGACTGCGGCATTGCTGGTAGTTGTGATGGGTGCGCTGCCTGAGCTGCGTCCGGCTTTTGAACACGATGGCGCGATCAAGCCTATGGGCATGGCGCATACGATTGAAATCGTGATGTTGTCTGCTTCTGCATTGATTATCTTGGCGTGTAAACCCAATGGCGATGCGATTACCCGAGGTTCGGTATTCCATGCCGGTATGCGTGCCGTGATTGCGGTGTTTGGCGTGGCTTGGTTGGGCGATACCTTGATGAACGGCCACTTAACAGAAGTGGAATCGACAGTCAGCCATTTGGTTGAATCTGCACCATGGACCTTTGCCTTTGCCCTGTTTGTCTTGTCGGTATTGGTCAATAGCCAAGGCGCGACAGTGGCAACGCTGTTTCCGATCGCCATCAAACTGGGTATTCCTGCGCCCATCATTATCGGCACATTTGTTGCGGTAAACGGTTATTTCTTCATTCCGAACTACGGTCCGATTATTGCCGCTATCGACTTCGATACAACCGGCTCGACCAAAATCGGCAAATTCATCTTCAACCACAGCTTCATGATTCCGGGCCTGTTGAGCATGGCATTTAGTCTGGCTTTCGGTTTGTTGTTGGTTCAACTGTATTATTGATGGACTGAAAAATAAAGGCCGTCTGAAATTAAATTTCAGACGGCCTTTTTGATATTGTTATCCGAGAGCTTAATTGCAGTATTTATTGACGTCGTTTTGGTATTGCTTAATCAGGCTGTCGCGATTGGTCAAGCGTGCGCTTTCGGCGACTTGACGGTTGATTTTGGCGATTTTGCAGTTTTCCAGCTTGTTTTGGCGGTTTTGCTCTTCGATTTTTTTATTGCGCTCTTCGATTTGTTTGTTTTGTTCCGCAACCTGTTCGTTGGGCTGCTCGGCAACCGGCTCAGATGCCGCAACAGCAGGCGCAACGGCAGGTTTGACGTTGTGCGTGCGGATGTTGACCACGCCGGAACGCTTCGGTTGCAGACGGTTTGGCGTATCGGAATAGCTGTTGCCCGATGTGCCTTTCCAAGTGTAAACCTCGGCCGCGCCGGTCAGGGCGGCGGAAGAGAGAAGGGCTGCTATCAGACAGGTTTTGAGTACGGAAGATTTCATGGGTTTCCCTTATGTAAATGATGTTCTCATGCGGCTTATTTTACTTGAAACTGCAATGCGTTGGCATATTTTTGTACGCCAAATCAAATCATGTAAAAAAATAACGTTAAAACGTGTATTGCCAATGTTAGCATCAAGCCGGTGTGATATAATGCCGTGCATCTTGCACAAACTGAAAGACCGAGCATCATGCGTATTGTAGAAAAAGCCTATACTTTCGACGACGTTTTGTTGGTTCCAGCGCACTCAAACGTGCTGCCTCGAGATGTCAAACTTCAAACCAAACTCACCCGCGATATCACGCTCAACCTCCCTCTACTTTCTGCTGCAATGGATACCGTTACCGAAGCGCGTCTGGCCATCTCTATGGCTCAAGAAGGCGGCATCGGCATTATCCATAAAAACATGACGCCGGAGTTGCAAGCGCGTGCCGTTTCCAAAGTGAAGCGCCATGAGAGCGGTGTGGTGAAAGATCCCGTTACCGTTGCGCCGACCGCATTGATCCGCGAAGTCTTGGAAATGCGCGCACAACGCAAACGCAAAATGTCCGGTCTGCCTGTTGTTGAAAACGGCAAAGTGGTCGGTATCGTGACCAACCGCGACCTGCGTTTTGAAAACCGTGTCGATCTGCCGGTTTCTGCTATCATGACTCCCCGTGACCGTTTGGTTACCGTTCCTGAAGGTACCAGCATCGATGAAGCCCGCGAAATCATGCATGCGCACAAAGTTGAGCGCGTTTTGGTGTTAAATGACCAAGACGAACTCAAAGGTCTGATTACAGTTAAAGATATTCTGAAAACAACCGAATTCCCTAATGCCAACAAAGATGCCGAAGGCCGCCTGCGCGTCGGTGCCGCGGTGGGTACCGGCGGCGATACCGAAGAGCGCGTCAAAGCATTGGTAGAAGCAGGCGTGGACGTGATTGTGGTTGATACTGCCCACGGTCATAGCCAAGGCGTTATCGATCGCGTGCGCTGGGTAAAAGAAACCTACCCACACATCCAAGTCATCGGCGGCAACATCGCGACTGCTAAAGCTGCTTTGGATTTAGTCGCTGCCGGTGCGGATGCCGTTAAAGTCGGTATCGGCCCGGGCTCGATTTGTACGACCCGTATCGTGGCCGGCGTGGGCGTGCCTCAACTGACTGCGATTCACAATGTTTCCGAAGCCCTGAAAGGTACAGGCGTTCCCCTGATTGCTGACGGAGGTATCCGCTTCTCCGGCGATATTGCCAAAGCTCTGGCAGCAGGTGCATACAGCGTCATGCTGGGCGGTATGTTTGCCGGTACGGAAGAAGCTCCGGGTGAAATCGAACTTTACCAAGGCCGCTCTTACAAGTCTTACCGCGGCATGGGTTCGTTGGGTGCGATGAGCCAAGGCTCTGCCGACCGCTACTTCCAAGACAAAACCGACAGCACAGACAAATATGTTCCTGAAGGCATCGAAGGCCGCGTTCCTTACAAAGGTCCGATCGTGAACATCATCCACCAGCTGACCGGCGGCCTGCGCTCCAGCATGGGTTATTTGGGTTGCGCCAATATTGCTGAAATGCACGAGAAAGCAGAATTTGTGGAAATCACTTCTGCCGGTATGAGCGAATCTCACGTTCACGACGTACAAATCACCAAAGAAGCGCCTAACTACCATCGTTAAACGAGTATAAAAAGGTCGTCTGAAAATATTTCAGACGGCCTTTCTGTTTTTATAAGGTTTTAAAAATGAAGCAAATATTGCTTGCTGCCGTTATGCTTAGTATTTGGGGTGTGGTATTTGCCGAATAATTGGGAAGACAAACGCTTCACGCGCTCGAGCCAGAGTGCATCTGTTGAAATAATATGTATCAACCAGTACGTTCTGATCTAGGCGATTAAACCGAGTTTCAGACGGCCTTTTAAAAATCGTATTACAATAAGCCAAAATTAAAAACACATTCCATTATGTCCAAAAAAATCCTGATTATTACCCCAAGCTGGATTGGGGACTGCGTCATGACCCAACCGCTTTATCGCCGTTTGCATGAGCTGCATCCCGGCTGCACTATTGATGCTTTTGCGCCCAAATGGTCGATGGCCGTATTTGAGCGTATGCCTGAAATCAACCGTGTGATGGAAAACCCGTTTGGACATGGTGCGTTGGAATTAAAAAAACGCTGGCGTATCGGACGTGAATTGGGAAAAGAAGGCTATGATCAAGTAATTGTTTTGCCCGGTTCGCTCAAATCCGCCATTATTGCCTTGGCTGCGGGCATTAAGCAGCGTACGGGCTATGTTGGCGAGTCGCGCTATTTTTTGTTGAACGATATCCGCAAGTTGGATAAGGCCGCGTTGCCGTTGATGGTCGACCGCTATACTGCGCTGGCGCACCCGACCCAAGCGGATTTTAACGGCCATTCCGATAATCCCTGTTTCACGATTGATCCTAAAAGCCGTCAAGCCGCTTTAGAAAAACATGGTTTGACGACGGATAAGCCGATTTTGGCATTTTGTCCCGGTGCAGAATATGGCCCGGCCAAGCGTTGGCCTGCGCGTCATTTTGCCGAACTCGGCCGCCGCTATTTGGCCGAGGGTTGGCAGGTTTGGCTGTTTGGTTCGCAAAAAGATTTCGATATTGCAGATGAAATTAACCGACTTTCAGACGGACTATGCACCAATCTTTGCGGTAAAACCAATCTTCCAGAGGCAATTGATTTGTTGTCTTGCGCTGATACGGTCGTGTGCAACGACAGTGGTCTGATGCACCTTGCGGCCGCGCTTGATCGGAAATTGGTTGCGGTTTACGGCTCCTCCAGCCCTGACCATACGCCGCCTTTAAGCCAAAAGGCAAAAATCGTCAGCTTGAATTTGGATTGCTCGCCTTGTTTCAAACGCGAATGTCCGTTGGGGCACACGGATTGTTTGAACAAGCTGACACCGGATAGGGTGCAAAAAGCGGCGGAAGAGCTGGCTCGTTCGGCGTAATCCTATAAAGATTAGATGGAAAACAGCAAAGGGTAGATTTGAATCTGCCCTTTTGATTTTTTGTTTCTTTTATTTTTTAACAAAAGGCCGTCTGAAAATCATATTTCAGACGGCCTTTTTGGGTTTGAAATCAATACATATGATTATTTTTGATGCAGATTATAAACGTATTCCACTTCTTCGCGACTGCCCATGAATACGGCAACACGTTGGTGCAGGCCGGTAGGTTGGATGTCGAGCATGGCTTCGATGGCATCGTTTGATGCGCCGCCGGCTTGTTCCATAAGCAGGCTCATCGGGTTGGCTTCGTACATCAGGCGCAGTTTGCCCGGTTTGGATGGGTCGCGTTTGTCTTGCGGATACATGAATACGCCGCCGCGCATCAGGATGCGGTGGATTTCGGCAACCATGCTGGCTACCCAGCGCATATTGTAGTTTTTGCCGCGTACGCCGGTTTCGCCTGCCAGCAATTCGTCAATGTATTGTTGAACAGGGGCGAACCAATGTCTTTGGTTGGACATATTAATGGCGAATTCTTTAGTGGATTCGGGAACGCGCGGATTTTCTTTGGTCAGCAGGAATTGGTTGGCATCGTCCAGAGTGAAGACGAACACGCCATGACCGACAGTCAGTACCAGTTGGGTTTGCGGACCGTATAAAACATAACCTGCGGCTACTTGGTTGCGGCCTTTTTGCAGGAAGGATTCGGTAGTCAATTCGCCTTCAGGTTTCGCCAAAATGGAGAAGATGGTGCCGACGGAGATGTTGACGTCGATATTGGAAGAGCCGTCCAATGGGTCAAACAATACCAAATAGCCGCCGTTTTCGTGTGTGGCGACATAGGTGTCTTCTTCTTCGCTGGCGAGGCCTGCGATGTTGGCATTGGCTTTTAAAACATCAATCATGATGTTGTTGGCAATGACGTCAAGTTTCTTTTGGTCTTCGCCTTGGATGTTGCCGGTACCTGCCATGCCCAAAACGCCGGAAAGCGCGCCGAGGCGGACTTTGGCGTTGATGTCCAAACAGGCTGCGGCCACGGATTCCAATACGCTGGCCAGCTCTTGCGGCAGTTTGTGTTCGGGCAGGTGTTGGGCTAAGAATTGGTTCAGTGTCTTCATGGTTTCACTCTTTTCCTAAGTTTGAATCGGGTATTTTTCAATTTCAGGCCGTCTGAAAACGGCGTGTTCATTTGGTTTTGCTCTCGGCCATGCCTAAAACTTCTTTAGTGCAGGCGATGCTGGTGTCTTTGATGCGTTTTTTCAGCTCGTCGCTCATGGAGTCGCTGCCGCCCAAAAGTGAGGTCGCTTCTTCAGGATTGATTTGGTCGACTGTTTTTTCGCCGATACAGCGGCAGATTTTTTCAGTGGTCACGGAATCAAACGGGCTTTTTCCGGAGGCTTTTTCCACGCAGGCTTCGGTTGCCGAGCGGACAAATTCGGTGCGGAAACTTTGGGTAAATTCTTCTTTAAATTCGTTTTTTGCTGATTCGCTGCACGCGTAAAGCAGGAGCGTGCAGGCTAGGGGTGTGCGTATATTCATGAGTGGACGGCCGTTAATTGTTATGTTGTGAATTGTAGTGGAAAAAGGCTTAAGTATAAAGGGTTAAGGCCGTCTGAACGGGTATAGCGGCAAAATCGAAGCGCTTGGATATACGTTCAGACGGCAGCGTTTATTTCGTTTTGCTTTCCAATACATAATGCGCGCCTGCATCTTGCGCCAAAATTTTGGTAAGTTCGGGCAGATTGTTTTGCAACTGTTCGGCAAGCATATAGGGCGGATTGATGACGAACATGCCGCTGCCGTGCATACCGAAGCCGTCGCTGCGCGGTGTATGGACATGAAGCTCGGCGTGCAGATAATTGTTGGGAGCGATTTTTTTGAGTTCGTCCGGCAGTTTGCGGCTTTCTTCACGGCTCAAGCAGGGATACCAAACCATGTAGCAGCCGGTTTCAAAGCGTTTCAAAGCATCTTTCAAAACTTGGACGACACGGCGGTAGTCTTGTTTTTCTTCGTAGGGCGGATCAATCAAGACGGCGGCGCGGCGCGGCGGAGGAGGCAAGAGTGAAATCAAACCTTGATAACCGTCCGCTTGGCTGACTTGTACTTTGCGCGGCGGACGGACTTCGCGCATATTGTTTTGCAAATGGACAAAATCGGCAGGGTGTAGCTCAAAGAGGCGCATTTTGTCGCTGTCGCGCGTGAGCGCCTGTGCCAGCCAAGGCGAGCCGCAGTAAAGGTTGTCTTGCGGCAGTATTTGTTTCAGACGGCCTACAAATTCGGCCAATTCGGCAGGCAGCTTGTCAGCTTGTTCCAAGAGCGCAATGCCTTGTTTGTATTCGCCGACTTTTTGCGCTTCATCACCGCTCAAATCATACAAACCGGCACCGCTGTGCGTATCGATATACCAATAGGGCTTGTCTTTGCGGTTGAAATATTCGAGGACGAGGAAGAGGGTAAAGTGCTTGAGCATATCGGCATGGTTGCCGGCATGGAAGGCGTGGCGGTAGCTGAGCATGATCGGGCTGCGGAAATAAAAATCCGATTATACCCCAAACCATCGCATCACCGCTTTCAGACGGCCTTTGTGCCTGGAAAATGCTACAATATCCGCCTTATCGTACCATCGGAAAGAAGACATCATGTTTACAGGCATCGTACAAGGCATGGGCAAAATTACAGACATCGCCCAACCTTCGCCCGACTTTCGTACCCACACTGTCGAGCTGCCCCCCGAAATCGCCGACAATCTGCAAACCGGCGCCTCTGTCGCCAACAATGGCTGCTGCCTGACCATTACCCGAATCGACGGCAACAAAGTCAGCTTTGATTTGATGGACGAAACCTTACGCAAAACCAATCTCGGCAGCTTGAAAGTCGGCGACAGTGTCAATTTGGAACGCGCGGCGCGGTTTGGCGATGAAATCGGCGGCCATGTGATGAGCGGCCATGTGATGGCAGTTACCCGAATTTCCCGAATTGAATTAAGCGAGTTCAACCGTACAGTTTGGTTTGAGCTGCCGGAAAACCTCAAGCCCTACATCCTGACCAAAGGCTTTGTCGGTTTGGACGGTTGCAGCCTGACCATAGGCGAAGTCAGCGACAGCGAATTTTGCGTACACCTGATTCCGGAGACTTTGGAGCGTACCCTGTTTGGCAGCCGCAAAGAAGGCGATCTCATCAATATTGAAATCGATCCGCAAACCCAAGCCGTTGTCGATACCGTGATGCGAGTATTGGCACAAAAGGCCGTCTGAAAAAAAGAAAGCCGAAATGAAATTATCCAATTTTTTGAAAAAAGCTAATTCCGTTTTAAACCGTCTGGATTTAATCCTGCCTGATGAAACCGGTAAAACCGACTGGAGCGCTTTGGCCTACCGTTGGCACAGCGTTGGCAAAAAAGGCATTTTGGAAAGCCTGCCGCGTCCGCATACGTTTCCTTTAAGCAGATTGGCGGCAGTCGGTTCGCAAACCGACAGGCTGAAACGCAATACCGAGCAATTTTTGGCAGGCCGTCCTGCAAATAATGTCTTGATGACCGGCGCGCGCGGTACGGGCAAATCTTCCTTGGTTAAAGCGTTGTTGCACGAATACGCCGAGCACGGCCTGCGACTGATTGAAGTGGATAAAAGTGATTTGATCAGCTTGCCGGCTTTGTTGACGCTGTTGTCCGAACGTCCCGAGAAGTTTATCGTTTTCTGCGATGATTTGTCGTTTGAAACCGGCGATGAAACCTATAAAGCCTTGAAAACTGCTTTAGACGGCGGACTGTCGCAACGTTGCACCAATGTTTTGGTTTATGCCACTTCCAACCGCCGTCATTTAATTCCCGAATACATGGATGAAAACGGCGGTACTACGGGCACTCGTGGCGAAATTCATCAGAAAGAGGCTGTTGAGGAGAAAATCTCCCTTTCCGACCGCTTCGGTTTGTGGCTGAGTTTTTATCCTTTCGACCAAAACGATTATTTGACCGCCGTAGCCAACTGGTTGGACGATTTTAATGTGCCTTTTGACGATACGGCGCGCCACGCCGCGTTGCAATGGGCGCAAATGCGCGGCAGCCGTTCAGGCCGCTCGGCATGGCAGTTTGCCTGCGACTGGGCAGGTCGGTTGCCGGAAGAAAGAGTGCTGGATTAAGGCTGAAAAAAGCAAAGGCCGTCTGAGTATGGTTTCAGACGGCCTTTTTGTATTTTTATTTATCCATCAGCGCAAGCATGAAGACAACCATTGCTGTCGCTGGCGCGGATTGAGCAGATGATAGAGGCGGTATTGGATTTCCATTTCATCCACTGCATAGTCCATGCTGGAGAGGTAGCGGTTTTCAACATAATCGCGGGCGGCGTTTGAGTCGAATGAGTCGCCGGAGAGGATTTTGATGATGGTTTGACGGCGGTTGCGGTCGGAGCGTACGGTTTTACGGTAGGCTTTATCGTTGATTTGTTTGAAGTCGGTACGCAGGCGGCGCAGGGCGGCGTGTTGGTCGGCGGATAAATTGAGCTGTCGGATGTCACAATTCGGGTGGAAGTCGTCTAAAGTGGCCAGAAATGGACCGGCATGTGTAGGCAGACTGGAACAGAGTAGGGCGAGTGCTAAGAAAATAAAAGTCGGATAGCGGGAAAGTGCAACAGACACGGTGTTTTCCTAATGTTTCATCAGGTTTGGAAATATAACCGATAAGCGTGTGAAAGGCAGTATCAATGCAGTTAACTTTTGTTAATGATGTTAGATTTTTTTGAATGTGTATGTAATCTAATAATTTATTTTCAAAGCCTTACTATGTGATTATAAGTTTCATTAATGTATATGAAATGTAAATTCACAAAAATGACGGCAGAGACGTTGTCGGCGGCATACAACATAGGGTTAAAAATGCGATAATGACAAAGGAACACACTTTAGGAGAATAAACATGACCGACTACCGTATTGCACCCAGTATTTTGTCTGCCGATTTTGCCCGTTTGGGCGAAGAGGTTGCCGAAGTTATCCGCGCGGGTGCGGATTTGATTCATTTTGACGTGATGGACAATCATTATGTGCCGAATCTGACTTTCGGCCCTATGGTTTGTGCGGCTTTGAAACCGTATGCAACCGTGCCGGTCGATGTGCATTTGATGGTTGAGCCGGTGGACGATTTGATTCATGCGTTTGCCAAATCCGGTGCCAATATCATTACCTTTCATCCCGAAGCCAGCCGCCATGTCGACCGCAGCTTGGGTTTGATTAAAGAATACGGCTGTCAGGCAGGCTTGGTATTGAATCCTGCTACGCCGGTTAATATTCTGGAAAACGTTTTGGACAAACTGGATATGGTGTTGCTGATGTCGGTCAACCCGGGCTTTGGCGGGCAAAGCTTTATCCCGAATACGCTGGTGAAAATCCGCAAAGTGCGCGAGATGTTGGACGAGTATGAACGGCAAAGCGGCCGCCATATCGCATTGGAAGTCGATGGCGGCGTGAAGACAGACAATATTGCTGAAATTGCGGCGGCGGGTGCGGATACGTTTGTCGCCGGTTCGGCAATTTTTGGCAAACCGGATTACAAAGCCGTTATCGATGAAATGCGTCAACAGTTGGCGCAAGTCGGATAACTAAGCCGGGATATTCTTGTTTTTTCAAACTTTGAAATAGCAATATTGAATATTAAAGGCCGTCTGAAATGATTTTCAGACGGCCTTTTGTTTTAGCCTAAACCCTTACAGCGGCCATTTCAATGCAGGATTGCTTTCAATGACTGCTTTGAATTGGTTTTGAATACGCTCAATCGCTTCTTGCGTATCCGCTTCAAAACGCAATACCAAAATCGGCGTGGTATTGGAAGCACGCATCAGGCCGAAGCCGTCAGGGAATTCAACGCGCAAGCCGTCGATGGTGATGATTTCGGTCGCACCTTCAAACTTGGCATTGGCAGCCAGCTCTTCAATCACTTTGTGCCCGTTGCTGCCTTCCGGCAGGTCGATGTTGAGTTCCGGAGTAGAAATGCTTTGCGGTAGCTTGTTCAACACTTCGGACGGATTGTCGAAGGCAGACAGGATTTCCAAGAGGCGTGCGCCGGCATACATACCGTCATCGAAGCCGAACCAGCGTTCTTTAAAGAAAACGTGACCGCTCATTTCGCCGGCAACCAGTGCGCCGGTTTTTTTCATGGTGGATTTGATGAAGCTGTGGCCGGTTTTTTCCATCACAGGATCGCCGCCGTGTTCTTTAATCCAAGGTGCGAGCAGGCGGGTGGATTTGACGTCGAAAATCACTTTGGCTTTAGGATTGCGGCTCAACACGTCTTGCGCGAAAAGCATCAGTTGGCGGTCTGGATAGATGATGTTGCCGTCTTTGGTGACCACGCCCAAGCGGTCGGCATCGCCGTCAAATGCCAAGCCGATTTCAGCATTGCCGTTTTTGAGCTCGACGATGAGGTCTTGCAGGTTTTTCGGTTTGGACGGATCAGGGTGGTGATTAGGGAAATTGCCGTCCACTTCGCAGAAAAGTTCGGTCACTTCGTTGCCCAAACCTTTGTAGAGTTTGCCTGCAAATGCGCCGCCGACACCGTTGCCCGCGTCAATCACGATTTTCATCGGGCGTTTGATTTTGATGTGGCCGACGATGTTGTTGTGGTATTCGCCGGAGATGTCTTTTTCGGTTACGCTGCCTTGTTTGTCGGCGGCAACAAAACCGTCTTTCTCAACAATAGCTAAAAGTTCTTGAATGGCTTCGCCTGCGAGCGTGTCGCCGCCGAGCATCATTTTGAAACCGTTGTAATCGGGCGGATTGTGGCTGCCGGTAATCATCACGCCGCTGCCGCCGCATTCGTTGATGGCTGCGAAGTAAAGCATAGGAGTGGCAACCATGCCGACGTTGAGGACATCGATGCCGCTGTCTGTAAAACCGCGTTGAATTTGTGCCATCAGGCCGGGGCCGCTCAAACGGCCATCGCGGCCGAGTGCGATGCGGGTAATGCCTTTTTCGGAGGCTTTGGTGGCAATGGCTTTGCCGATTAAGTAGGCAGCTTCGTCAGTCAGAGTTTTACCGACGATGCCCCGGATGTCGTAGGCTTTGAAAATGTCGCGGGCGATATTTGCCATGTGGATTTCCTTTGAATTTAAGGGAAAATAATAGGCGTTATTCTAACACGGCTAAAAGGCCGTCTGAAGAATTCAGACGGCCTTTTGTCGTTACATCAAAGAACAGTGTTGCTTGGACGAATCAATTGTTGAAAGTGTTGCACTGGTTGATGTCGCCGCTTTCCAAACCGCGCTTGAGCCAAGTCATGCGTTCTTCGGACGAGCCATGAGTAAAGCTGTCGGGAACGACATAGCCCTGAGCCTGTTTCTGCAAGCGGTCATCACCGACGGATTCGGCAGCAAGCATGGCTTTTTGAATGTCTTCGGCTTTGAAGATGTTGTTGTTGACGGCGTAGTGTCCCCAAATACCGGCGAAACAGTCGGCCTGCAATTCGAGTTTGACGGAAAGGGCATTGGCCTCTTTCTTGCCGACTTGCTGTTGCATTTTGTGGACTTTAGGCAGAATGCCGAGCAGGTTTTGAACGTGATGGCCGACTTCATGGGCAATAACGTAGGCAAACGCAGCATCGCTGGCAGATTTGAGTTTGGTGCGCATGTCTTCGTAGAAACTCAAATCCAAATAAACTTTTTGGTCGCCCGGGCAGTAAAACGGACCCATGGCAGATTGGCCCGTACCGCAGGCGGTGGACGTGCCGCCTTCATACAACACCATGGTTGCCGGTGTATAGCGTTGGCCGTGTTGTTGGAAATATTTGCTCCATGCTTTTTCCGTATCGGCAAGGACGACGCGGGACAGTTCGTTCAACTCGGCTTCTTGTTGGCTGTCGAGTCGGGAAGCTTG
This sequence comes from Neisseria sp. P0017.S009, assembly GCF_051957375.1. Lineage (NCBI taxonomy): Bacteria > Pseudomonadati > Pseudomonadota > Betaproteobacteria > Neisseriales > Neisseriaceae > Neisseria > Neisseria sp. P0017.S009. Next base: position 258,645 of record NZ_JBQCWL010000001.1, on the reverse strand, counting down.
CTGGGTAGGAATGCCCATCGAAGATGAGCCGCCAACCAAACCGCTCAAATCCACGCCGTAATATGCGCCGACCAAAACCACGATAATGCCGAGTATGCCCGGTGTTTTGCCGCCATCGCCGCCACTGCTTCCGCGGCGATCTTCGACGTTTTGGCTTTGTTCACGACCTTTCCAATCCATAATGCGAATCCTGTGTAGTTTTCATGCGGCGGATTATACTATGGAATGTCAAATGTGTTTGATCGAATTGTGAATATTGCTTGAGGCCGTCTGAAAATGCGACATCGGGAAAGTGAAAACGGCAGTATCTTTCAGATGGCCTTGGTGTTTGTTAGAATGAGCCAACCTACTATTGGGAGATGTAAGATGAAAGTCAGCAGTAAAGCTATTGTTAACGGCGAATTTGAAGACAAATACGGCAAGCGCGGCAGCCAGTTCAGCCCGAGCGGTATGCCTTCTTATTCGATTCCTTTTGAGATCAAAGATGCACCTGAAGGAACAAAATCGTTTGCTGTGGTGTTGGAAGACAAAGATGCCATTTCAGCATCGGGTTTCGTATGGACGCATTGGTTGATTTCGGATTTGAAACGCACTTCCGTGGCAGAAAATGAAAGTATTTCTGCAACAGATTTCACACAGGGCGCGAACACTTGGGCGAGCGCGTTGGGTAAATTTGAAATCGAAGAGGCCTCATTTTACGGCGGTATGGCACCACCGAACAACCGTCATCGTTATGAACTGATTGTGTACGCGCTGGATACCGTTTTGGATTTGCCGCGCGGTTTCCGCTTTAATGAGCTGCATTTTGCCATGCAAGGCCATGTTTTGGATTCGGCATGCGTGGTCGGTACTTATGATGTGTGACGGTATGTGTCATTATTGAAAAACAGCCTGTCCGTTTGCAATTCGGACAGGCTGTTTTTATGGGAAATCAAATCGATTAAACCACTTCGGCTTTAGTGATGATGACAGGTTCGCTCGGTACGTCGTCGTGGTAGCCGTGACGTTTGGTAGAAACGCCTTCGATGGCATCGACAACGTCAAAACCGTCAACGACTTTACCGAATACGGCATAGCCCCAGTCTTGGACGACAGTTTTGCCGTACAACTCTTTAGAACGGAAGTTCAGGAAAGCGTTGTCGGCAGTGTTGATGAAGAATTGCGCGCTGGCAGAGTGCGGATCGGAAGTACGCGCCATGGCGATGGTGTATTTTTCGTTAGGTAAACCGTTGGACGCTTCGTTTTGAATCGGATCGCGGGTTTCTTTTTCGTTCATGTTTTCATCCATGCCGCCGCCTTGAATCATAAAGCCTTTGATGACGCGGTGGAAGATTACGCCGTCGTAGAAGCCATCTTTAACGTATTGCTCGAAGTTTTTAGCAGTAACGGGGGCTTTGTCGAAATCGAGTTCGATTTTGATGTCGCCTTTGTTGGTGTGCAGGATAATCATGGGTTTCCTTTCGTTAGAATCCGGTTTTAATCATTCGTTAAATTGTGTCTGAATGACAAACTTCAAGGCCGTCTGAAAAATATTCTTTCAGACGGCCTTGTTGTTTAGGTCGATGGTTTACATCAGTACAGCATAAGCCCACAGAGCAACCAATACCACGCAGAGGATGTTCAGCAATAAGCCGACATTCATCATTTCGCGTTGTTTGATTAAGCCTGTACCGAACACAATCGCGTTAGGCGGTGTGGCAACCGGCAACATGAAGGCACAAGATGCGCCGACACCGATGACGAATACCAAGACTTGTTCCGGCAGACCCATTTGCGCGGCAATGCTGGCGAAAATAGGCACAAGCAGGGCGGCGGAAGCCGTGTTACTGGTGAACTCGGTAAGGAAGATGATGAAAGTGGCAACCACGAAAATCACCAGCAATGCAGGAGAGTGGGAGAACGTGGAAGCAACTTGCTGACCCAATGCTTCAGATGCGCCGGAAGATTGCAGCAACGCGCTCAAGCTGATACCGCCACCGAAGAGCATCAATACACCCCAGTCGGTATTGCGGGCAACTTCTTTCCATTGCGCCACGCCGAATACGACGACGGCAACGGCGGCAATCAGGGCAATAACGGTATCAGGGTTGGAAATACCGAATGCGGCTTTGATTTTGGAGCTGAATACCCAAGCGATGGCTGCGGCCAAGAAAATCAACAGCGCGATAACGCGGTGCAAAGTCCAAGGGATAGATTCAGCTTTAACTTCCACGCGCTCATTCAAATTAGGTTTGAGGATGACGTACATGGAGAACAGCATCAGCGGCAGAATCAACAGCATCATCGGCAGGCCGAGTTTCATCCAGCCGACGAAGTCCAAGTTCAGCGCTTTGGCGGCAATCATGTTCGGCGGAGAACCGACCACGGTACCCAAGCCGCCGATACTGGCGCAGTAGGCGATACCGAGCAGGACGAAAACATAGGTTTTGCGTTCTTTTTCTTGGTCGAGGTGGCTCATCATACCCATTGCCAAAGGCAGCATCATCGCGGCAGTCGCAGTGTTACTGATCCACATAGACAGGAAGGCGGTAACGGCAAACAGCATCAACACGGCAACTTTCATATTGCCGCGGGACAGGCGCAACAGGCTGACGGCGATTTTACGGTCGAGACGCTGCATGTGCAGGGCGGTTGCAAGCGCGAAGCCGCCGAAGAAGATGTGAATCGTCGGGTCGGAGAAACCGGCCATCGCTTTTTTGATGTCCATATCCGGGAAGCCGAGTACAACGGCAAGGATAGGGATCATCAACGCGGTAACGGTAATGTGTACGGCTTCGGTAAACCAAAGTGCCGCAACAAAAATCAACAGCGCGATACCTTTGTTGGCATCGGGGCTGTAGGGAAGGATGTAATAAATGCCGAAGCAGACAACAGCAGAGATAATGGTCGTCAGCAGTCCTTTAAAGTCGGTAATCGGCTTCTGCGCACTGAGAAGCTCGACGTTCTCAGGATGCTGAGTCTTATCCTTGGCGTTTAAGTCCATGATGTATTCCTCTGAAACATGATTGGTTTTTCTTTTCAGCCGAACGTTCAGACGGCCTAATAGGCGACAGTATATTTGTAATTTGATGTAGTGTAAACAAATTGTAAATTATTTTTTAAAAATGAAATGAAAACCGGATAAGCAGCAAGAAAACTGCTTATCCGGCGGAATGAAGACCCATCGTGGGTTAATAAGCATCAGGACAAATCGGTAAAACTGCCAAAATTACGGCCGGGTCAGTAATACCATCCTGATTTATATGGATTTAAACGTTTTGCGTCAGATTGTCTTGTTCCTTAAACAACAAACCGCAAACGGCAAAACCTGTCGCAGCTAAGAGCGCGCCTGCAATGCCGATATTGGAAAGGCCGAACCAGACGGTTACATAATGCCCCAAAAGCGCACCGCCGCCGATACCGACATTGTACAAACCTGAATAAATCGAGTTGGCCACATCTGTTGCATCCGAGGCAAATGCCAAGACTTTCGACACCATGCCCAAGCTGACGATGACGATGGCCACGCCCCAAATAAACACCAGCGCATACACCGCATAAGGGAAAGAGGCAAACGGCAGAAGCAGAAGGGCGGAGAGTAGGATGACCGCCACTGCGCCGAGCATAAACAGGCGTTGCGATTTGGCAAACCATTTACCAAACAAGTAAGAAGCGGCAAAGCCTGCCAAACCGTACAGGCTCAAAACGATGGTAACTTGTTCTGCCTTAAATCCGCCAACTTGCAACACAAAAGGCTCGATATAGCTGTATGCCGTGAAGTGTGCCGTAATAATCAACACCGTCATGGCATAAAGCAACATCAGGTTGCGGCGTTTGAACAGACTCGGCAGGCTGCTTAAAGAGCCGGTATTTTGGCTAGGTAAAGCAGGCAGGTTTTTAGCCAACACCAGCATTACGCCGGCAGCACAGACGCCGATCAGCAGGAAGCTGAGCTGCCAGCCGAAGTATTGCCCGACCACGCGCCCCAGCGGAATACCCAACACCATCGCCAAAACCGTACCCGTACTGAGCAGGCCCAAAGCCTGATTGGTTTTGCCGGTGGGTGCAAGCCGTACCGCCAAAGAAGCCGTAATCGACCAAAAGACAGCGTGTGTCAGCGCAATACCAATACGGCTGATCAAGAGGATGTTGAAGTTCCAAGAAAAGAACGACAGCGCGTGGAATACGACGAATAATGCAAACAACGCCAGCAATAATTTGCGCCGTTCGATGTTTTTCGTCATCAGCATTAGCGGCAGAGACAGCAACGCCACAATCCACGCATACACCGTGATCATCATGCCTACTTCCGTTGCCTGCATTTTGAAGCTTTGGCCAATATCGCTCAAAAGCGCAATCGGAATGTATTCGGTGGTATTGAAAATAAACGCCCCCACCGCCAGAGCGCATACGCTAACCCATTGTTTGAATGTTGAAGTCATTATTATGTCCGTTTGATGAAGCAAAAGGCGTTATTGTACACCTATCTGCATTTTTCAGACGGCCTTAATGAAGAATTTGCAAGCTGTTTGTGTAAGGAGTAAAGTATTTGGCAACCATATTTGATTTGTGTGAATGAAAGGAAATACAAATGCAAACTGTTACCCTCAACATCGATGGCATGACCTGTGGCGGCTGCGTGAAAAGCGTAACCCGTCTTTTGGAAGGCGTAGAAGGCGTGGAAAAAGCAGAAGTCAGCTTGGAAAACAAAAATGCAGTGATTACTTTTGATGAAAGCAAGACAGATACCGATGCGCTGATTGATGCCGTAGAAGATGGCGGCTACGATGTGGCTTTGTAACCGATAAGCGTATTTTGAAAAGGCCGTCTGAAACGCTTCAGACGGCCTCTGTCTCTTGATAACTTACTTTTTGCCATTATTTGGATTACACCGCCACACGGGTAAACAAAAGTTTTCGCGCATATCTGAAGCAAAGCGGCGGCAAGTGGCTGCCGTATTACGACGAGGCCTGTACCAAACCGTTAGCGGCCGACTAAGGCTACCTGAAACTTTTCAGGTAGCCTGTTTCTATTCTGCCCAAGCCGCCTAACGCTCCTCCAGCCCGGCCAAAATCGCACAATCCGGGCAGTCGTCTCCCGCGCAGGCATCGTGCCAACGTTGCAGCTCGGCCACCATGCCCTGCAAGCGTTCGATTTTGGCTTCCAGCTCGGCGATGTGCCGCGCGGTGAGCGTTTTCACTTCGCGGCTGGTACGCTGCGGGTTGTGTTGCAGGCTCAAAAGCTGCCCGATCTGCGGCAGCGAAAAGCCCACTTCCCGCGCATGGCGGATAAAGCGCAGCCGGACAAGGTCGGCCTGTCCGTAGCGGCGGTAGCCCGCTTCGCTGCGCGCGGCCGGAGCGATTAGGCCGTGCTTTTCGTAGTCGCGGATTTGTTTGGCGGAAAGGCCGCTCTCGGCCGCAGCCTGGCTGATGTTCATCATGATGCTTGACCTTTACTTCGGGTAAAGCTTTATAGTGGCGGCACTTAGCGGGAAAGCAAGAGCAGACCCATCATTTCAGGTTACCTGAAAGCTTTGGCTGCAACGGGCTTTAAAACCTCAGCCTCATTCCAACAGAAAGGAAACCCTATGCAAACCATCACATTAAACATCGAAGGCATGACTTGCGGCGGCTGCGTGAAAAGCGTTACCAGCATCCTCGAAGGCGTAAACGGCGTGGACAAGGCCGAAGTGAGCCTGGAAAACAAGAATGCCGTCGTGGAATTCGACCCCGCCCAAACCAACCCCGCCGCGCTGATAGAAGCGGTGGAAGACGGCGGCTTTGATGCGGCTTTGTAAATCGAATCGCAACAAATCGACTGCAACACCCCAAAGGCTACCTGAAAACCCTGCTCCGCTTTTTTCAGGTAGCCCAATCACATTCAGAAGGAAGAAACCATGCAACAAAAAGTCCGTTTCCAAATCGAAGGCATGACCTGTCAGGCCTGCGCTTCTCGTATTGAAAAAGTGTTGAACAAAAAAGATTTTGTCGAATCGGCAGGGGTAAACTTTGCCAGCGAGGAGGCGCAGGTTACGTTTGACGACAGCAAAACTTCCGCTGCCGACATCGCCAAAATCATTGAGAAAACCGGTTACGGCGCAAAGGAAAAAACGGAAGATACATTGCCGCAACCTGAAGCAGAACACCATATCGGCTGGAGGCTGTGGCTTTTGCTGGCCATTAATATTCCGTTTTTAATCGGCATGGTAGGCATGATGATCGGGCGGCACGATTGGATGATTCCGCCTGTATGGCAATTTGTACTGGCAAGCATAGTGCAACTTTGGCTGGCCATCCCGTTTTACAAAAGCGCGTGGGCGAGCATTAAGGGCGGACTGGCGAATATGGACGTGTTGGTTACCATCGGTACGGTGTCGATTTACCTGTATTCCGTCTATATGCTGTTTTTCAGCCCGCACGCGGCGCACGGCATGGCACACGTGTATTTTGAAGTAGGCGTGATGGTGATTGGTTTTGTGTCGCTGGGCAAATTTTTGGAACACCGCACCAAAAAATCCAGCCTGAACAGCTTGGGCTTGCTGCTCAAACTCACGCCGACCCAAGTCAACGTGCAACGCGATGGCGAATGGAAACAACTGCCCATCGACCAAGTGCAAATCGGCGACCTTATCCGCGCCAACCACGGCGAACGCATTGCCGCCGACGGCATCATCGAGAGCGGCAGCGGTTGGGCGGATGAGAGCCATCTTACCGGCGAATCCAACCCCGAAGAGAAAAAAGCGGGCGGCAAAGTGTTGGCGGGTGCGTTGATGACCGAAGGCAGCGTGGTGTACCGCGCCACACAACTCGGCAGCCAAACCCTGCTTGGCGACATGATGAACGCGCTGTCCGAAGCGCAGGGCAGTAAAGCGCCGATTGCGCGCGTGGCCGATAAAGCAGCGGCGGTATTCGTGCCAACTGTCGTGGGCATTGCGCTTCTGACTTTTATCGCCACTTGGCTGGTTAAGGGCGATTGGACGATTGCGCTGATGCACGCCGTTGCCGTTTTGGTAATTGCTTGTCCGTGCGCGCTCGGTCTGGCGACCCCTGCCGCGATTATGGTCGGCATGGGCAAAGCAGTGAAACACGGCATTTGGTTTAAAGACGCAGCGGCAATGGAGGAAGCCGCCCACGTCGATGCCGTCGTGTTGGACAAAACCGGCACGCTGACCGAAGGCAGACCGCAGGTTGCCGCCGTTTATTGCGTTCCCGACAGCGGCTTTGACGAAGACGCTTTGTACCGCATCGCTGCCGCCGTCGAACAAAACGCCGCCCACCCGCTCGCGCGCGCCATCGTTTCCGCCGCCCAAGCGCGTGGTTTGGAAATCCCCACTGCACAAAACGCGCAAACCGTTGTCGGCGCAGGCATTACCGCCGAAGTCGAAGGAGTGGGTTTGGTGAAAGCGGGCAAAGCCGAATTTGCCGAACTGACCTTGCCGAAGTTTTCAGACGGCGTTTGGGATATTGCAAGCATTGTTGCAGTCTCAGTCGATAACAAACCTATCGGCGCATTCGCACTTGCCGACGCGTTGAAAGCCGATACCGCCGAAGCCATAGGCCGTCTGAAAAAACACAATATCGATGTCTATATTATGAGCGGCGACAACCAAGGCACGGTCGAATACGTCGCCAAACAACTGGGTATCGCACACGCCTTTGGCAACATGAGTCCGCGCGATAAAGCTGCCGAAGTGCAGAAACTCAAAGCTGCCGGCAAAACCGTGGCCATGGTCGGCGACGGCATCAACGACGCTCCCGCACTCGCCGCCGCCAACGTCAGCTTCGCCATGAAAGGCGGTGCGGACGTTGCCGAACACACCGCATCCGCTACGCTGATGCAGCATTCGGTTAATCAGCTCGCCGATGCCCTGCTGGTGTCGCAGGCAACTTTGAAAAACATTAAGCAAAACCTGTTTTTCGCCTTCTTCTACAATATTTTGGGCATTCCGCTTGCCGCACTCGGCTTTTTAAACCCCGTCATCGCAGGCGCGGCAATGGCGGCAAGCTCGGTTTCGGTATTGGGTAATGCCTTGCGCCTGAAACGGGTGAATATTGAGTGATAATATAAAGGCCGTCTGAAGACTGTTTTTTCAGACGGCCTGTCATCAAGTATTTTTGGAGAAATAATCAGATGAAAACACTTCGTTTATTGTTTGGTTTAGCATTGGTTGCCACTGCATTTAGCGTGCAGGCTGAGGATTACAGCGAGAAGCAGCACGATAAGCTGATACGGGAATGCAATCGGAACAATCTGGAGAGTTGCGTCACTGCGGCCATTTGGATGCGCGATTATCTTGAAGCGCCTGCTCATGCGTATCCGTTTCTGAAAAAAGCCTGTGATGGCGGCAATATGCGCGGCTGCAATGTTTTGGGTAATCTGTATCTCAATCCGTCCAGCGGTTTGGGCATGGATTATGCCGCAGCGGTCAAGCTCTACGAACGGGCCTGTAAAGGCGGTTATGAAAATGCCTGTACCAATCTTGAAGAAACTAAAGCAGAGATGGCGCAAGGCAATACACCAGACCGCGACAGTCGTTTAAATCAATTAAGCCAATCTTGTGCTTTAGAAAACGAATCCGCTTGCCAGGCATTAATGCTGGAAATGCAACGTTGAGCGTCACGCTGAGGCCGTCTGAAACATTGTTTTTTTCAGACGGCCTTTAATCATATTTTCTGATTTTGAGATCCAAGCGGGAGTATGTCGTATGGACATGATGTTGTTTACCAATATTGTATTGATTGTTTTATGTATTTTTACCATGTTGCTGGTGTGGTCGCGCAACTGGAAACGCAAGCAGGCGTATTTTGAGAAAATCAAAAGCAATCCGGAAAACCTCAAATGGGTTGGGCAAAATCTGACCGGTCAGGAATGGAAGGATTTGAAAGTCGTAAGCGACCGTTTTGGTCTGCCCATGTTGCAGGCCAAGCAATTAATTGATTTTTATAAAAACAGTCAGCTCTAATTGATGATTTAACGATAGAACTTGACTGAAGTTAAGGCCGTCTGAAATAGCACTCTTATAATAATATAAGTGATATTTCAGACGGCCTTGCTGTTGATTCAAATAAAGGGAGGAGAACAAAAATGACCGTTTACTTAATCGGCGACTCCGTTCGGCTTGCTTCGGAGCCTTACACGCGCGCCGCTTTGCCTGAGGTGGATATTGTTTCTCCATCGGAAAACTGCCGTTCGTCGCATGATGTGTTAGAGCATATCAGGCAATGGACAGAGGGCGCGACTGTGGGAGACATTATCCACATCAATTGCGGTTTGCACGACATCCGCCATAATCAAGGCTGTAATGAGCCGGTGGCCGATATAAAAACCTATCGCAGCAACCTGATTCAAATTTTCGATTATCTGAAACAGACAGGGGCAAAAATTATTTGGGCGAGCAGTACGCCGTTTTTGGAAAGCGTACACAATATCGTCAAACCCTCGCGCCGCTATCTGGCCGACTTGAAGGCCTATAACCGTGTGGCGGAGGATTTGGCAAGGCAATATGGTTTTACCGTCAATGATTTATACAGTCTGATGTTTGAGCAGGATTTGACCGATGTGATGCTGTGCGATGGACTTCATTTCAATGAGTTCGGCAGCAAGATGATAGGCGAGGCAGTAGCCGAAGCGATATTGAAACAGTTGTGCTAACTTGACGTAATCCATTTTTATTATGTTTTTAATATTGAGACAGACTTTAAGTTGCAACCCAATATCTATTGGGGTATAGTGATTACCCTTATCAACATGAAACTAAGAAGGAATAAATGATGACTGGCAAATTAGATCAAATCAGCGGTGAAGTAAAAGAGAAAGCCGGCGAAGTTCTTGACGATTCCAAACTCAAAGCTGAAGGCGTAGTTCAACAAGGCGTCGGTAAGACAAAAGAAGTTGCTGCGGATGCTAAAGAAAAAGCAGAAAACTTTGCAGGTGAAGCCAAAGAAAAAGCGGCGCACTTCGCAGGCGAGGCTAAAGAAAAAGTAGAAAACTTTGCAGGTGAAGCTAAAGAAAAAGCAGCTCATTTAGCCGGTGAAGCCAAAGAGAAAGTAGCACACTTGGCTGAAGAAGCCAAAGAAAAAGCTGAAGGCTTGATTAATGATATTAAAAGCAAATTTTAATATTTAAAGAATAAAAGGCCGTCTGAAAGATTTTTCAGACGGCCTTTGTTTATGGTTTTAAAGTTTAGGCAAACTGTTTGCCAAATTCGATAAACTCGTCTTTTTTGGCTTTGGCTTTGCCGGAGTCGATGGCTTCTTGCGCGGCTTTGACACCGTCCGCCAGCGATGCGACCACATTTCCTGCGTAGAGCGCGGCGGCTGCATTGAGGACGACGATGTCGCGTGCGGAACCGGCTTTGCCATCCAGCACTTCGTTCATTTTTTGCAGGGATTCTTGCGCGTTTTCGACTTTGATTTCGTCCAAATTGCGGCGGATTTCCATGCCGAAATCGGCCGGGCTGATATCGTATTCGGTGATTTTGCCGTCTTTCAGTTCGGCAACGCGGGTTTTGCCGGTCAGCGTGATTTCATCCAAACCGCCTTCGCCGCACACAACCAAAACATGCTTGGAACCAAGCTGTTGCAATACGCGGGAAAGAATGCCGCACAAGTCGATGTGGAACACGCCCAACAGTTGGTTTGCCGCGCCGGCAGGATTGGTCAGCGGGCCTAAGATATTGAAGATGCTGCGGAAGCCGAGCGAACGGCGGACAGGGGCAACATAGCGCATGGCGCTGTGATGGTTGGGCGCGAACATAAAGCCGATGCCGGTTTGCTGAATGCTTTGGGCAACCTGTTCGGGGTTGAGGTTGAGGTTGGCGCCCATTTGTTCCATGACATCGGCAGCGCCGCTGGATGAAGAAACGGAGCGGCCGCCGTGTTTGGCGACTTTCGCGCCTGCCGCAGCCGCGACAAACATGGAAGTTGTGGAAATATTGAAGGTTTTGGCACCGTCGCCGCCTGTGCCGACAATATCGACCAAGTCATCGGCGTTTTCTAGCGGCACTTTGGTGGCAAATTCGCGCATCACGCTGGCTGCAGCGGTAATCTCGGAAACGGTTTCAACTTTAATCCGCAGTCCGGTCAGAATGGCGGCGATTTGCTCGGGCGGAACTTGGCCGCTCATGATTTGGCGCATGAGGTCGGTCATTTCATCGTAGAAAAGTTCGTTGTTGCTGATAAGGCGTTCAATCGCTTGTTGAGGGGTAATCATGATTTTTCCTTTGTTCGTGTCCGATGTGATTCAGGCCGTCTGAAAATGCGGTTTGAACATTGTCAAACACCTTTCAGACGGCCTTTCATTAAGATTTTTGCGGGCGGTAGTCTTTGAATTCTTCCAAGAAGTTTTTCAGCATATCGTGGCCGTGTTCGGTCAGCAGGGCTTCGGGGTGGAACTGTACGCCTTCGACGGCATATTCCTTGTGGCGTACGCCCATGATTTCACCATCTTCCGTCCATGCGGTAATTTCGAGGCAGTCGGGCAGGGTGGCGCGGTCGATGGCGAGGCTGTGGTAGCGCGTGCAGTTGACCGGATTGGGCAGGTCTTTAAACATGCCTGTGCCGTGATGGAAAACGGGGGAGACTTTGCCGTGCATCATCGTTTGCGCGCGCACGACATTGCCGCCGAATGCTTCGCCCATGGTTTGATGGCCGAGGCACACGCCCATGACGGGCAGCCTGCCGGCAAAGTGCTGCATGGCTGCAACAGAAATGCCTGCTTCTTTAGGGGAACAAGGGCCGGGGCCGATAACCAGATATTGCGGTTTTAGGGCTTCGATTTCTTCGATGGTGATTTCATCGTTGCAACGTACCAAAACTTCCTGCCCCAATTCGGCAAAGTATTGGACGATGTTGTAGGTGAAGCTGTCGTAATTATCGATAAATAAAAGCATTTTGAATCTAACTTACTGTAAATTAAAGAATATTTGTTATTGCCGCCTGAATCATACCCGATTTCATACCCGCTTTTGATTTTCTGTTACGAAATTGGGCGCGTTTTAATCCAGTTTTCAACTTCATCTAATCGCCATCGGGAAGCTGATCCAATTTTGTATTGGTGCGGAAATTCGTCACGCTTAATCATGGCATAAATTTTTGTCTTTCCGCAACCTGTTTTCTCCATCACTTCTTTAATTTTTAGAAATTTCATTTTCCCCCTGCCTTTCTTTTAAAGAGACGCTTAAATAAAGAAGCCCCACACGGCATGGTCAGCCTTGCTACAATTTCGCCCTCATAAACTGCAGCAGCTTGCGCTCTAATTTTCCGCTTTGCTTCTTCGGCGGTATCAGCAAATACAGACGCCGACCATTCCTTTCCACCAAACTTATACTTAAAGATAAATTCTTTCATTTTTCCCCTACCTTTAAAAACTTCGTCAAATCAGGCTTAAAGTAGCCTTCCGCTTTGGCGATTTTGCCGTTTTCGTCAAATACCGGCGCGCCGTCCTTGAACTTGCTCCAGTTGGACTTATTCACTTCGTCCAACGCGCCGACCATATCAAAGCCCATCATGTAACCTACGCCGATTGCGGTTACAATTTGGTCGCAAAGGGAATCGAGAAGCTCAATTTGCCAGTTTTCAGGCAATTCCATAACTTTGCCGTCAATATCTTTATCAATAGCGTCAGAAGAATAAAATTCTTGAGAAACGTCATCCACCTGTTCTCTAATGCAGGATAATGCCTGCAACATTTCTGAAACTTCCTCGAAATGACAGCCGATTTGAGTAGCTTTGTCTTTTTCTGTCGGTTCTGGCTTGGCCGCCTTAAACCATTCGATGATTTCTTGAATATCCATTTGATAATCCTAAATAATTTCCGCTTGTAATGTTGATGCCGTCCTCTCAACGGCTCGGACGTTTTAGGCCGTCTGCCTGTGGTTATTTAATCTGCAAGTTCAAACGCTCTTCAATCTTCGCGCCTGCTACTTCTTGGCCGCTTTCGATCGCTTTTTTGATTGCCGTCTTATCAGGAACGGCGGTTACACGCTCACGCATAAATTCAGCAGGGATTTGAGCTTCATCGAAAACGTCAATCGCTTTGGATTTGCGGAATGAGGCTTTAAAAGTGCCATCATCTGCTTTAATCTCTTTGATTCCGGCGGCAAGCATATTGCGCTCCAAATAGTCTTTTAGACTTTGATTACGCGCTTTGATAGCCTTGAGTTTCTCGCTCATTTGCTTGATATGTTCTTCAAGCATTTCCGCCGTTGCCTCTTGGTTTTTGATGTAGCCGATAACGGATTGGGCTTTAACATCAAACTGACCGATAACGGCCTCTAGCGTGTCATTTCGCTCCGCCTCTGTGTCAAAGTGGTAGTCCAACGCCTCCTGAACATCGGCGGCGCATTGGTAAAGTGTGATATTCATACAATGCCTTTTTTATAGGCCGTCTTAACTTCAGACGGCCTGCGCTTGGTTAAAATGGGATGTCGCTGTCAATATCTTCAACAGGCGCGGTTGGTGCGGTCGGTTGCTGTGCTGGTTGTCGTGTTGGCTGAGGTGGAACAGGGCTGTTTTTGCGCTTGTCTACAAGTGGCTTGTTTGCGATATAAGCCATGATTTTGCCAAGCTGTGCCGGTTGTCTTTCTTCGCGCATTATTTCGCTTGCGGTCAATTCGCTTGAGGCTTCAAACACGCTGTACAGGCTAGGGGATGGGTTTTCGCGGCCATCTTCATGCACCATCTGAACAACAATGCCAAGCTGTTTACCGTGCAACTTGGTAAAGCAATCACGCATAACTGCTTCTTCTTGCTGTGTTTCGCGGTTGTATTCTTTGACCTGCGCCGGTGTTGGTTCGCCGCTGTCATGTTCTCGTAAGCAAGCCAAGATTGCGCTCACGGTTCGCAAGCCGCCCTCATTTTGTACGCCGTTGGAATAGCTGGTGTTGATGAAGAATGTCGCTTTGCGTTTTTGGTTGTCGATAACAGACAGCTTCAGATTTTCGCTTCGTCCGTTGGCGTTATTACCAACGTGGAACACTGCCGATTCAATGGTTACAACATATTTACCGGCTTGGTTGATATATCCGCCGCGTTGGTCGTAGGCGATTGCGTCTTGTTTATTGAGCTTGTACATCTTGATGTCCTTTCGGTTGGATTTCGTAGTAATTGCAGATTTCTGAATCAATCTGCGCCAAATCGTTGTCGATTTGCTGACTTTCAAAAAGTCCCATCGGGCTTTTCACGGTGTCGCTGCCGTTGTTTTGGGTTAAAAAGCTGTAATTGCCGTTGACTGCCTGCGTTCTCAAAACAATGGTAAACAAGCCTTCCAGTGTGATTTTTTCGTCAAGCAGTTTGCCGATTGTCTTGGCTTTGGTTTTGCCAAAATCGTCTGTTTGAGTGTGGGAAAGGATGTAAACACGCTTGTTTCCCGGCAAGGCGTTGGCCGTCTGAAGAATGTCCCATGTGTTTTTTGCGATCCGGTTAAACTTCATAAATTGCTCATTACCTTTGGCCTCAACGGTAACGCCGCGCATAAACTCATTTGCCATGATGTATTGGAAATCATCAATGATGATGATGTCTTTGCTTGTCTTTTGCAGAATCGTGCAGATTTGCTGGGAATCGTCTGTAATGTAGATGTTTCCTGAATCACCCACTTTCTTCAGACTGCCTTTTTCGTCCTTTTCGGCGGCGGTTTTCCAGCCTTTCGGACGGAATGGCAGGGGCTTTTTAACTGCCTGAATTAAACACACATCATCAGGGTTAAGGTTTCGCATTGAGGCGGTTTTGCCTGTTCCGCTCTCTCCAAGAATAAAAACCGATACGCTCATTTTTTAATCTCCAAATGAATTTTTCTTTACTGGTTAAGCTGTTGCTTTCCATGCTTTCTTGTGACTCAAGATCCTGCATAACTTGGCAATAAAACATTAATTCCTGACACATAGCTAGCTTTCCAGTAACTTGTTGAAATACTTTTCAGCCACCGCTTTTGTCTTAAATGTCTTTTCGTTGACTTTCTTGCGCCCTGCGTTCTTTTTGAGAATCGGCGCGTGAGTGTTTCGGGCGAATGTCTCAACGTCTTGCCAAACGTGCCAAACGCCGTTTTCGTTTCTCATTCGTGCGCCACAATGTTTGCTGATATGGCTATGGCCTTTGGGCTTGGCTACATGACAGGTTGTCAAAATGTGTTGTCGCATGGCTTAATCTCCGCATCTCCCATGACCTTTACTTCGTCCGGCATGGTTTCGTATGTCTGTTCAATTTGAGCTTCTTGGCTGATGGTTTCAGGCTCTGCCGGCTTATCTGCCTTGTTTGAAAAGCTACAAGCCGCGATTGTGATCGCTCCCACGGCTAAAACTGTGCGAATTGCGTATTTCATTTTTTTACCTACTGCGAAAGTTGATTGATGTCGAAGATTCCGTATTGCGCGGCAGTCAATACCGCGCGGCTGTGGTCGGTTTTGCGCTCAAGCCGTGAAACCATCTCATTGAAGTGCCGCAAGAGAATCAGCCTGGCATTGCCAAGCATGATGTCAGGGTGTTTCGCGCCGGCATTGCATGGCATGGCCTTGATTTTTGGATTAAAGGGCAGGGCGATGACTTTTTGCATAAATTCGCGCCGCGCCTGCTTTGCTTCGTCCGTCAGGTATTGGGTTAATGCTTTCATGCTATTCGTCCCATGTTCTGAGGTTGTACTCATATTCCGCCTGCGCTTCGGCAATCTCTTGCTTGCATTGCTTGATAGCCTCTCGTTCAAGGGCTTCTTCCGCCCCTCTTAGGATATTCCCGCTCAAGATTTCCAGCAGGTCAGCCGCTGACCACTCTTTCAGGTAGTCATCGACAATCTGTTCCACTCGCGCGTCGTCATAGTCCATGTCGTCATCAAGCATTGCGTCATACTGGCTTTGTAATGCGCCTAAAGTAATCATTTGGTTTTCCTTTTGTTGCAGTTGTTTGCTTATTTAAAAAGCCGTTTCCAGCCGTTTAAATAAGCCCCCTGTTGCAGGGGCTGTCTTACTTAGATTGGTTCGATGAAATTCCATTTGTCGGCTTTCATGGCGATGCGGCAGGCGTCTTGGTAGTTGCCTTCCACTTCTTCAAGCATCGGGTTACCAATCCACTCTATCCATGTCCGTTTCTTTTTACCCTTGCCGTCTTGAATAATTCGGCCTACTGTGCTTTCTTGCTTGGTGTTCCAGTCGTTAAACTGCATGATGTTCGCTGAATGTTTCATTTCGATTCCTTTCGTGTCGGTGTTTTGCTTCGATGTGTGTATAGTACAAAAATACTTAAATCCTGTAAAGTACAAAAATACTTAAAATAGTATAAAAATACATGAATCTTTGATTTTAAAGAGAATTTATTTTTTATATTTTTAAGTTTAATTGTACTTATAAGCAACAAAAGAAAACCGCCTATCTAGGCGGCTTTCTTTCGCTTCTTCAAATTGTTTAATTATGCGAAAATAATTTTTTAACTGGGAGCAGATGATGAATGAAACGACACAAAGGCTTTTCCAAGCCGCAAAAGATTTGAAAAACATAAACCTACCATCTGAACTTGCGAGGTTTTTGAACGTAAGTCAGCAGGTCATAAAGAATTGGGAGACACGCGGCGTGTCGGCAAAGATGATTCCTGAAGTGTCGGAGCGACTGGGAATATCAGAAAGATGGTTGAGAACAGGCGAAGGGGAAATAATTGGATTAGGTGGGAGTATAGAAATGAGTAGGCTTGACAAGATGAAAGAATTGATTGAAAAACGGTTTAATGGCAGTCAGGCAGAGTTTGCCCGAGCCATAGAAAAAGCACCGGCACAGGTCAATCAGTGGCTTAATGGATACCGGAATATAGGCAATGGCGCGGCGGCTCACATTGAGGACGTGCTATCCCTGCCGCGTGGGTGGCTTGATAGCAAAGAATCTATCAGGCAGCCCGAATCAGACGCCATACCGCTTGGGAAGATTGAAGAATGGGACAGTAAGACACTGTTATCGGCTGATGACTGCGAAGTACCGTTCTACAAAGACATCCATCTGTCAGCAGGGAACGGATTTTCAGACGACATCGATGACTACAACGGCTACAAATTGCGTTTCTCAAAATCAACGCTTAGACGGCACGGAATCAATCACGCCGATGTGGTTTGCGTTTGCGCGGACGGAGACAGTATGGGGCCGGTACTTCCAGACGGCGCGACACTCGGCATAAATACCGCAGACAAGGTCATTAAGGACGGCAAAATCTACGCTGTTAATCATGGTGGGCTTTTACGGACGAAAATCCTGCAAAAGCTGCCTAATAATAAAATCCGTATCAAAAGCTATAATTCCGAAGCCTACCCTGACGAAGAGGCAGACGCAGATGAAATGAACATCATCGGGCGCGTGTTTTGGTGGAGTGTATTGGATTGATAGAGAGTAGATATACCGCCCGCGCAATGCGGGCTTTCCCCGCTTTGTTAGACCGTCCTGCAAGGGGAAATTCCCGTGTGATCGGAATCCCTGTTTTTATGGACGTAAAAAACCTACAAGTCTTTATTGATGAGGATTTGCGCCATGGATCAAAAAAGTGGAATACAGAAACAAACGTTGATTTATGCAAATTAATACAGTTTCAGACGGCAAAAAGAAAGCCCGCGCGTGGCGGGCTGGGTAGGTAGTTATAAACAACCTAACTTTCTGACAAAATAAAACGGAGGAGGACTGTATTATACCAGAATATTTGGATAAATGACGTGAGAAAATTTCAATTAAAAGCCTTTATAATTCAATGCTTTCAATAAATCCTTTTTCGTAAACGCCATTTTTCATGACGGCATTAATGTGCATTTCTTTGAATTGTCCTGATTGAGCGGCCGCCCATATCTTCTGCACATCTTCGGCAAACATGTCTGTCGTGTCTATCTTGGCAATATATTCCGCGCCTGATTTGTTCAACAGGGTTAATTTAAGCAGTTCGGGATAGGTATTGTCGATGATGGCAATCCTGAATTGACCGTGCAAGATTGTGCTGGTGCGATCCGATTTGTTGCGCTTGTTTGCTTCTTGAATATCCGCTTGCGTGTAAACGTTTCCGGCAAGCTGTATTTGGTCGGCGGTTGAGGCGTTTTTCAAAACGGAATCTTTCAGTGTTTCGGTATTTCTGGCGGTTGATTCTGCAACATCTTTCACGGAATCAAACCCTTTGGAAGCTACTGATTCGATGGCCTTCATCATCTCCGTCTTGGAAGCTATTTCAGCTTCTGCTTCTTTTCTTTTTTGCAGTGATTCATAGGATTTATGCCCGAAATAGCAGGCGAAAATAAATCCGATTAGTATTGCTTGATACTCTGCCGGCATGGTTTTAAACGCTTCTTCTACGAGAGTTATCGCCTTATCAGCCAAATCCGTGATGATTTCTGTACAACCCTCTTCAACTCTAAAAACTATCTCATATTTTTCTAGCTCGGCGTTTGTTAGGCGTTTTATATTCTCTTCACCATGTAAGGCAAGGGCGGCTGTTCTGTAAAAACCGCGCTGCATTTCGCACAAGCTGTCAGCAAAAGAGGCGGGGAAACCGCCGTGATATTCTTTCCCCTTAATTTTAACCCATATCATGTCATTCATCATAGCTTCTCCGTAAGACGCACGAAAGGCCGCCTATTTTCAGACGGCCTGAATTTTTAAACCATCACGCTCCACCAAAACACGCGCCCAATGACAGACAAGTCGTCTAGGCTCGCTTCTTCGTCCGGATATTCCGACTGGTTGTAGCTTCTGATTCTGACTTTGTTGTCGGGCAATTTGTGCAAAATCTTGGTACGCAGTAAACCGCCGTGATTGATGGCATAAATCTGCCCATCACGGATAGTCTTGCTGCCGGTATCAATGCCCAATGTTGCACCGCTCGGAAATACCGGCTCCATGCTATCGCCATCTGCCATCACACAAACCACGTCCGCCGGATTGATTCCATGCTTCCTGAGCGTGTTGCGCGAAAATCTCAGCTTGTAGCCGTTGTAGTCCTCTATATCGTCTGCAAACCCATTGCCTGCTGACAGCTTGATTTCTTTGTACAGTGGGGCTTCGCAGTCGTCCTCAGATAACGGCGTGTCATTGTCCCATTCCTCAATTTTCCCTAAAGGCGTGGCATTTGAAACGACCTCCATATCTTCCTTTCCAGTTTCCAACCAATACGGGGAAACGTCTAACGCTTTGGCAATAGATACTAAATTTGTTGGGCGTTTGTTACGACCTGACTCAATCGCTGCGATTGATGCTTGGCTTACTCCCAGTAGCTTACTCAATCCTGCCTGACTTAAGCCTTTGTTTCTTCTAGCTTCTCTCAAGCGGTCTTTGATTTCACTCATGCTGCATTTCCTTCATGTTGTTATAGGTACAAATGTACTACAAAAAATAATTACTTTGGTACTTGCATTTAAGTATTTTTGTACTTATAATTACGAAAAAGTTCCACAGAAAGGAAAAAATGAAAGAGACACCACGGGAAATTGTCGTTTTTCTACGGCAATACAAGAGTTCTCTTGAGATTGCAAAAGCTGTCGGATGTTCTCAAGAGTTGATTAACAAGATAGCAAGTGGGGAACGTCAGAATCCGCGATACCAAATCATGGACGGATTGAGAGATTTGGCTAAAGCCGTAAAAAGGAAAACCCCACGCGGTCACGTGGGGCAGGGTTGAGGCACGAAGCCTGCAACAAAAGGAGTAAACATGATAGACCAAACGGAAACGCAATGCAAGCGGATTGTCGATTATATCCGCGCAAATGGGCATATCACATCGTTAGTTGCGTATAAAGAGCTAGGAGTTACTCAGTTATGCGCTCGAATCTTTGATTTAGAAAGTCTCGGTTTTATTTTCAATAAACCGCGATTCAAGGTTGGAAATTGTAAGAATCCGATTACTCACTATTCGATTGCCAAGTCTGGGATTGAGCTGTGGAACATGGAAGAGGAGGAATGGGAAGAGGAGGAATGGGAATGACGATTGATAGATTTATCCCAAATAGTTTTCAGATTGCAAACTCGGTTATCGATGAATACCTGCCGCAGATGAGCGGGAACGCCCTTAAATGCTATATCTTGATTGTCCGGAAAACAAGAGGCTGGCAGAAAACGCATGACAGTCTTTCGATTTCTCAGATTCAAAAATTTACCGGAATCAGGAAAGAAGAAACGGTTCAGAAAGCTATTAACGAGCTGGTCGATTTAGGGCTGATTGGCAAGCAAAGCAGAATCGGATTACCGAACGAATATTTTTTAATTTCAGACCCCAAAAAAGGGGTAACACCACCCCCGAAAAATGGGGCACCCCCTGAAAACGGGGTACCCCCGAAAAAAGGGGTAACACCACCCCCGAAAAATGGGGCACCCCCTGAAAACGGGGTACCCCCGAAAAAAGGGGTAACACCACCCCCGAAAATGGGGGTAGGACCACCCCCGAAAATGGGGGGTCACATAAATACAAAAAACAAAAAACAAATATCTACTAACGTAGATATTAATACAGCGCCCGAAAAAACAGCGAAAAAACAGACCAAGCACGAAGCCGATTTATCACTGTTGGCAGAGCATGGGATAACAGGGCAAATCGCTGAAGACTTTTTGACAATTCGCAAGGCTAAACGCCAACCGCTGACAGAAACGGCTATGCGCCTGATTGCAAGCGAGGCTCAAAAAGTCGGTATGACGGCATTTCAGGCAGTGATGTTTTCCATTGGCAACGGATGGGGAAGTTTCCGCGCGGATTGGGTCAGAAATAAAACCTTTGGCAAACAGTCAGGCGGAAATGGTGGCTTAACCCACAACATGACGGCTGATGTACTGGACGGCAAAGAATACGGCGACCAGCCGACAACGGATTTCTAGGGGGTGGATATGGCTTTGAAAAGTACCGCCGATTTTTTAAAAAACTATGGCAACGCCAAAACGGAGACACGCAAATGCGCAGAGCATGGCGAGTATTTGGCGAAGAGTGTTTTCCGCAACGTTTGGACTGGTTGCCCGATTTGCGGAAAGCTGAAAGCGGCAAAAGAAGCGGTTGAATATGCCGAACGCCTTGTCAGCGAATTAAAGCAGGACGAAATGTCAAAACGCATTGGCCGATCAGGCATTGCCGAACGGTTTAAAAACTGCCGAATTGAAAATTTCCATGTCGATGAAAGCGTGATCGGAATGGCAAGGGCAAAAGCTGCCGCCGCCGACTATGCGGAAAACTTCGAGGATGTTTTGCAGACTGGCCGGAGCATGATTTTTTCAGGCAAGCGCGGTACTGGGAAAAATCATTTGGCCTGCGGCATTGCTCACAAGGTGATCGAATCGGGTCGCAGTGCAGTTGTGATCACGGTAGGCGATATGTTGCAGACCGTAAAAGACAGTTTCAACGGCGGAAGCGAGAAAGAGGCTGTTGGAACTTTTGTAAAACCTGAATTGCTGGTGCTTGATGAATTTGGCGCGGGCAACCTGTCAGAAACGGATGGTCGGATTTTGTTTTCAGTCATCAACGGTCGATATGAGCGGCTTATGCCAACGCTGGTGTTAACTAACTTGTCGGCTAAAGATTTCCGCGAAAACGTTGATGCCCGTATCAGAGACCGATTGAGAGATGGCGGCGGCAAGTTGATACCGTTTGACTGGGATAGTTACCGTGCGTGAAACCTGCTTTTACTGCAAACACGCAAACTTCCAATCAGAGGCCAACACACCAATGAGAGGGTTTGCAAAATGCGAGAAATCGCAAACGTCTGAGCAACGGGCGAGCTTCTATCACGGAGGCTATCAGTGCGACAAGAGCGATTACTGGAGCGGTGGAAGTGCTTTCCAGCCAGCCGATGAAATCGTGATTCAAAAACGGCGCGAAAAATTTGAAGAATGGTGCAACAAAAGGAAATGACGAAATGAGAATTTTAGCTTTATTTGACGATGGGAACGGCAGTGTGAAAAAGGCACTACCAGACCACGAGGTCGTATCAGTAGGAATCGGCAACGCCGATATTGTGATGGATTTATCAGACCTGAAGAATATTAAAAAGCTGGTCGATATGCACAAAGAAAACCCATTCGACCTGCTGATGGCAAGCCCGCCGTGTGAATCTTGGAGCTTCGCAACAGCAGGCGATAACGGAAATGCTTATCGAGATAAAAACAGCCTGGCATTACGAACTTTTCAAAACTGGAAAAAACACCCGTATGTGTCAGTCCGTAAATTGGTTGAGCGTAACGCGCCTGAAATTCCTGCTGTCTATTCCAGATATTTGAGAAAGGGAGTGAATGGCGATTTAACAGCGTTATTCACGGCTGAATTGGTCAAGGCTTTGGGAATCCCGTTTGTTATCGAAAATCCTCAATCATCAATGATTTTTGACAAGTTGGAGCGTGAGGGTTTGAGTTTTACGAAGAACGTAGCCTGTTACGCCGCATATAGCGATGACTTTCCGCTTAAAAGAACTGGCTTTGCTTCGGGTGTATCGATGAATTTAAAACAGGCGAAGCGCGCGAAATTTGCATTTGGCGATTGGAAAGGAAGCCGTCATATCGTGCGGTCATCTATCCCTGAAGATTTAATAAAACACATTGTCAGTCACTTTTAACGAGGAAAACGGAAAATGAAAAACTGGTTAATCGAGAAATTGGGCGGCGTGAGTAAGAAAGACCACGAAGAAGTTATTCAGACCGCTAATAGCTTAAAGAACATGGCTGATGATTACAGTCAGAGAATTTCAGACGGCCTGAAAGAAAAAGCTGAAATGGAAGAAGCCGGTAAAGAAATGAGCGAGCGAATCTCAGAACTTATCGACAAGCTGAACGAAGAACGCAAAGTTTCCAACGGCTTGATGGCAAAAGGCACGGCACTGGGAATCAAGGTTTCAGAGATTCAGGACGAATTGGAGCGTAAAGACAAAGAGCTGAGCGAGACGAAAGTGCAGTTACTGGACGTTTTACGAAACAAACCCGATTCCGCGCTACGAAGCGAGATTGCACGACTGAAAGGGGAATTGGAATTGCTGAAACGCAATAAATTCAAGAGAGGCCGCAAATGATGACACTTTTTCTTATTGGGCTTGGGGCAATAACGGCACTTATCGGGATCACGATTTTGGTAGATATGCCGCCGATTGATGAATTTGGACGTGATTTGAAAAAGGATTAAGGGAAATGGAAACGCGCAAATGCTCAGGATGTGAAGAAAGAAAGCCTATCAGCGAATTTTATAAAAAAGGCTTTAACAAACAGGGGATTCAGCAATACAGCAGCAGATGCCGGCAGTGTCAGGCTGAATATCACGCGAAATACTATGCGGTCAAGAAGCCAAAATTGCCCGGTACGCGCCAGAGGGCGAAAGAGTTTACAGACGCAGACGAAGAACGACTGTTCTCAGCCAAGCGCGGCGCGGTAAGCATGAGTATTTCAGCAGAGCTTGCAAACGAGGCTTGCCCGCAATTAGACCCGAAAAACTGGCCTATCGGCGTAGCGGAAAGCATTTACAAACAATTCGGCATGAAATGGAGCTATTTATGAAACTCGCAGTATTTTTGATTTGCGTATCGGTCGTAGTGTTGGCGATCGGATTTGTCGAATGGGTCGCTAAGAAAGTACGCAACCAAGACGATGATTGGGGTGGTCATTGGCCGTATTGAAATCTGTATTGCTTCCATACCCTAGTAGCCTATTGAATCCAAATAGGAAAGCCAATAGGCACGTTAAAGCGAAGATTTTTAAAAAGACCAAAAGCGAGGCGTACGAGATAGCCATGCAGTCAGGACTAAAGGGGATTCAGCAAAGGAAAATCCGATTGCTGTTTTCCCCGCCTGACAAGAGACGGCGCGATATAGACAACATGTTGGCAAGCATGAAAGCTTCTTTGGATGGTATTGCTTTAGCGATTGGGTGCGATGATGTTGAGTTTTGTCCTGTAATTTTAGACCGTGCGCCGCCGGTAAAAGGCGGTTCTGTTTTGGTGGAGTTTTACGAATGAGCAAAACCAAAGAGGAAAAGAAGCACCTTGAGCGCGTGGCCTCTCTCGGTTGTATCGTCTGCCGTAACAGTGGGCAATACGACATACCGGCAGAGGTGCACCATATCCGAAACGGAGCAGGGATAGGACGGCGGAACAGCCATTTTGAGACGATACCGCTATGCCCTGCCCATCATCGGACTGGTGGAGTAGGGATAGCATTTCACGCCGCGCCGAGAACGTTTGAGAGCCTGTACGGTACGGAGCGAGAGTTATTACAACAGGTTCAGGGATTATTAGGGGATGAATAGTCAGAAATTCAAAGCAACCGCCGATAACGCGGACAACATCGTAACCCTGTTTACTAACGAGCTTAAAAGCTGGGTTAAGAACGGGGATTTAGAAATCACAATCCGACCTTACAAAGCCAAGCGAAGCCATGAGCAGAACAAAAGGCTTTGGGCGATTTATGGGGAATTAGCAGATAAGGCGTGGGTCAACGGCAGGAGATACAGTGCAGAGACGTGGCACGAATATTGCAAAGGCTACTTTCTGGGCTTTGAGCTTAAAGCCATGCCGGACGGCAGCGAGCTTAAAACGCCAATCAGCACTACACGCCTGAATGTGGCAGAAATGACAGAGTATCAAAACAATATCCAATCATGGGCGGCGAACGAATTTAAAATCAGTTGGAGCATGTGATGTACAGAAACGTGGAACAAGTCTTACTCGATGTTTATAAAATCAGGGGCGTGAGAATGGAGCCGATGAACAACACGGCCTCAGTCATGCACTGGTGCGAATCTAAGGGCGTGATGGGTGGCGGTGGGGATTTAACGCAAGCAGAAACACACGCGAACGCTGCGATGATTATCAGCCGAATTGAACGCGTATTGAACCGCTACGAGCTTGCAGTAGTGGAGTGTAAATACAGCGAGGACTTGAGCGGGATTGTTGATATAACCGCCTATATTGAGCAACAAAACGAGGGTGTGAACTTGCTGATATGTGATGCGCTGGTGTCGAATATCTTGAGACACGCACCGAAACAGACGGAAATCATGGATAAGTACGATATACCAAGAAAAACGCTATACCGTCAAACAAAAAAAGCGAGCCAACAAATTGCCAAACTGGAAGAGTCTATTCAAATAAAACTCTATGATGAGTTTAAACACTGTGGCATAATTTAATAACACTCTTTATCACAAAAAGGAAAACAACATGAAGAAACTGTTACTGACTGCTATTGTCGCAGGATTGCTGACTGCTTGTGCGGCGGCGATTGAGCCAAGTCAACAACAATTAGCCGCTGCGACCTATCCTAACCCAATGCCGCCAAGCCAGTTTGAGAAAGCTGTAAAAGAATGGGCGGTTGATAACCTTGTTGACCCTGATTCTATGAATATTCGCAGCGTTGATACGACACCAGCGCGTAAGGGGTGGATTGCGGTTTGTACAAAGATTGACCCATCTATGGGTAATTGCATGACGCGTATGTTCTACTTTGGCCATATCTTCAATGCGCGTATTAACGCCAAAAATCAACACGGCGGATATACAGGTTTCAAAGACTACGCCTTTGTTGTGCGCGGCGACCAAATCAGTTATGGCGTTGAAACTGAAAAAATTTCTAATATGAAATTGTTCTAATCTGTTGACATGATGACCCATTTTTGATACAATTATGCTATAGTTTGGAAATAGCTATATAAACCGCCTTTATTGGGCGGTTTTTGCATTTCAGGCAACCTTAAATCGCGTAGATACCGAGCCGCTTTGCGGTGGGAGTGCCGCAGTAAATCAGCCCCGCGCTTTCGAGCCGGGGCTTTTTTATTGGAGAATGTAAGTGAACAAAAGCCTGTATATCCCTTTTGAAGGTGCAAAGCTGATTGCTGCCGAGTATGACGGCCAAGTGTATGTTGCCATGCGTCCGATTGTGGAAGCCTTGCAAATGAGCTGGCCGACACAACGAAACAAGCTACAAAAAAACGTTAAAAAATATGGCTGTATTCTTATGAATACTCCCACTTCCAGCGAGATGCAGGAAATGCTATATATCCCGCTGAAGAAGCTGAACGGCTGGCTGTTCAGTATCAATACCGCCAAAGTTCGCGCTGATTTGCGGGAAACGGTGGAGCGGTATCAGGAAGAATGTTTTTTAGTGCTGTACGATTATTGGAATCGTGGCGAAGCGGTTCGGGCGAAAGTACAGGCAGAATTGGACGCATGGCGCAATCAGGAAACGGCGTCATTTACGCGCGGAAGTCATGCAGGGCGTGATTTGAATCTGCGTAAACAGGAAAAGCACTATATTGCCGCCAAAATCAGGCAGTGCGAAGTGAACCTGTTGCAGCCCGATTTGTTTCAGACAGCCTGAATTTCAGGTTTTCTAGCCACGCCATAAATGGCAATAGGCAAAAGGGGCGGCGTAGCCGTTGAGGAAGATGCCGCGGACGCTTCCAAATCAAACTAGGGGTCGCGCCCTACATACGAGAGAGAGTCGTAACAAAACGCGGTGCGAGTGAAAAGCGTTTGCCCGACCTGATGGTTGTCATGCCAAGACAGACTATAAAGCGGTTCTTGCACTTCGCCCTATGCCTTGTTGGTGTAGGGCGTTCCATTTTTCCTGTGAGCCGAGTGTGTTTCAACCGTCTAATTCTGAGAGGGGTCGGAGTTAGACGGTTCTTTTTTTGAGGGAGGGTTTATGAGCGACACAAAACGCAAAACAGGCCGTCCAAGTAAATACAGCGACGAGCTGGCGGAAAATATATGCGAGAAAATCGCAAATGGCAGAAGCTTGCGCTCAATATGTGCCGAAGATGGCATGCCTACAACGTCAACCGTGTGTAAGTGGCTGATTGAAAACAAAGAGTTTTCGGAACAATACGCGCGAGCCAGAACTAGGCAGGCAGATTATTTTTTCGAAGAGATAGTTGAAATCGCCGATAGCGTCGAAGCTGATAGCGCGGCGGTGATGAAAGCAAGGTTACAGGTTGACGCGCGTAAATGGGCGGCTTCCAAGATTGCGCCGAAGAAATACGGCGATAAGCAAGAGATTGACGTTAAATCGAGCGATGGCAGTATGAGGCCGTCTGTACGGCTAGACGCTGAAGAGTTTCGCAAGATTGCCGAAGATGTTTTGAACAAGGTTTAGCATAAAATGCTAATCCTATGGTAGGCTAGATTGCCATTTTTATGCAATTTTCCAAAGGAATTTAAAATAAAATGGCACTAGAGCAATTTAATGAGGCTGAAATCTCTGTTATTCGGGATTTAAGCTCAATCAATCTGTATATGTTCACACGGTGGATGTTCCGCGAACGGAGAGGCTACCAGTGGACGCAGGCAAGACATCACGCCCTAATCTGTAACGCGCTTGAGCGTGTTTTTAACGGCGAGACAAAGCGCCTGATTATCAACATTCCGCCGCGCTACTCTAAGACAGAGATAGCGGTAGTGAACTTCATTGCATGGGCGATGGGGCGTGTGCCTGATTGCGAGTTTATTCATGCGAGCTATTCGGCTACGTTGGCCGTCAATAACTCAGTGCAAATCAGAAACCTGTTACAGCATGAAGAGTATCGGGCGATATTCCCCGGCGTGGAGCTTGCGAGCGAGAGTAGCCATCACTGGAAAACGACAGCTGGCGGCGTGATGTATGCAACAGGTACAGGCGGCACGATTACAGGTTTCGGCGCAGGTAAGCACCGTGAGGGCTTTGGCGGTTGTTTCCCTGTTGGCACTATGGTGTGGACTGAAAAAGGTTTAATCGCGATTGATGAGATTGTAGAGAAACGATTGCCTTTAAGGGTGTGGGCTTATGATTATCAGGGGAATCTTGATTTAATGCCTGTTACGGCTTGGCACCGAAACCCTGCAAATGCGATTGTTAGAGTAACTTTTAACGATGGCGAAACGGTAGAATGTACCCCTTGCCATCGTTTTTGGACGCTTAACCGCGGTTGGGTGCGTGCTGATTTACTCGCGGAAAATGATGTGCTTCCCCGCGTCAATCGCAGCATAGAAGATAGTAATAACCTCCTTGTCCACGCCAAATCTTTTAGCGGTGGCGGTTGGGGACAACCCATCATTGCGGCCTGTCCTGTTGGCGCGGTTGTAAATGGCTTCATCCCCTTGTTCCCGGGTAAGTTTGGTGCGGAGGTACGTTTTCCGGCCTCGCTTATTGATAATATTTACACCTCCAGTTACGGAACGCCAGCGAGAACCGCTCCATATTCCTTGTATGACACCAACACTAACGTTGTATCGTTCAGCAAGTTCAATGGCTGGGGTGTGATCACTCTTGTAAATGTCCAAAACTTGGCTATCGGTCAAAATAGCGAAGGGATGTCTCTCGGCTTCGCTAAATGTTCCGTGCAATTTACTGTCCGCGATGTTGCTTTGGCGCGTGTCATATCGCAAGTTTTCCAACCTGTTATCGCGGGGGTTGCCGTTCGCATGGCAAATATCAGCCCCATTTGGGCGTTTACCCACAAACGCGAGCATGACAAGGCTATGAATGGTTACGGTTTTTATTTTGGAGCCGACGCTAAGGTTAACGCGCAAGTGTCCGCTAGGCATAACATTGCCCTTGAGCAATTTCCCTTTGATGATGTTGTTCCTGCCGTTTCCGCGATTGATGATTGTCCTATCTTCGCTGCGGACACGCCCAAAATTACTAACGGAATAAATCCCTTCATATCCGGGAATCGGAAGCCATCGTTCGTCGAGTATGTGAGGCATGATGATGTAACCTATTGTTTAACTGTTGAAAAGTACCATAATTTTATCATAAATTCTGGTTTGGTGGTTAAAAACTGCATTATCATTGACGACCCGCATAAGGCCGATGAAGCACGAAGCGAGGTTAGACGGCAGAACGTTATCGACTGGTTTCAGAACACGCTGGAATCTCGTAAGAACAGCCCTGAAACGCCGATTATCCTAATCATGCAACGATTGCACGAGAATGACTTGGCAGGTTGGTTGCTTGATGGCGGTAATGGCGAGGAGTGGGAGCACCTTTGCTTACCAGCTATCCAAGACGATGGCACAGCGTTATGGCCTGAAAAGCACGATATTGAAACATTGCGCCGTATGGAGCAAGCCGCGCCGTATGTATTTGCAGGGCAGTATTTGCAGAAGCCTGCGCCGCCTGATGGTGGTACGTTTAAGCCTGACAACCTGCAATTTGTGAAAGCATTGCCTGCTGGAAATATCAGATGGGTTCGCGCATGGGACTTAGCCTCAACAGCGAACGATGGCGACTATACGGCAGGCGGTAGGCTTGGCGTGACAGAAGACGGGCGGTATATCATCGCCAACGTCGTGCGCGGCCAGTATGGGGCGGATGAACGGGATAGGATATTACGCAACACGGCGCAAAAAGACGGCGTGAAAACAAAAATATCTATCCCGCAAGACCCTGGGCAAGCTGGTAAATCGCAAACCTTATACCTAACCCGTCAACTGGCGGGTTTTTCTGTATCTGCCAGTCCTGAGTCGGGCGATAAGGTTACACGCGCCGAGCCGTTTGCTGCTCAAGTCAATATCGGTAATGTGATGTTGTTAGATGATGGCACATGGGACACAGACGCACTGATTTCAGAAATGCGGATGTTCCCGAACGGGCAGCATGACGACCAAATCGACTGCTTGAGCCGTGCGTTTGGTGAGTTACTGGATACCCGAACGGGCATGATTGATTACCTGCGAGCGCAGGTTGAGGCAAATAAATGAGTAAAAAG
This sequence comes from Neisseria sp. P0017.S009, assembly GCF_051957375.1. NCBI lineage: Bacteria > Pseudomonadati > Pseudomonadota > Betaproteobacteria > Neisseriales > Neisseriaceae > Neisseria > Neisseria sp. P0017.S009. Next base: position 229,026 of record NZ_JBQCWL010000001.1, on the reverse strand, counting down.
ACACCATTATCACAAGGCTTTATTTCCCGTGTGGCCGCTGGTGTCCGTTACGCCTTTACCGGCAACGCGGACGGGTGGTTTGACGCGGGCGAGCCTTTGGCCCCTGTTGCACAGCAGGCAGAGGGTCGGCGGTTCGATTATGAGCCGTTCTACAACGTAGGGCATTCCAAGCCGCGCGAGCGCGAGGCAATAGGCTTTACACAATTACGCGCCCTTGCCGATAACTACGATGTTCTGCGTTTGGTTATCGAAAAGCGCAAAGACCAGATGGAAAGCTTGAAGTGGACGATTCAGAAGCGCGATATCGAATCAACCAAAGATAACGAATCGCAGCGCAAAGACCGAAAGGTAGATGAAGCCATTGCGTTCTTTCAATCGCCTGATAAGGAGCATACATGGGCGGACTGGCTGCGTATTTTGTTGGAAGACCTGTTTGTCATTGACGCGCCTTGTATCTACCCGCGCAAAACGCTGGGCGGCGACTTGTACGCCCTTGAAGTGATGGACGGGGCGACGATTAAGCGCGTTTTGGACAATACAGGCCGTCAGCCATTACCGCCTGATACAGCTTATCAGCAAATCTTGCACGGCATGGCGGCGGTTGACTACACGGCGGACGAATTGATTTACCGATCACGCAACAATCGAAGCTATAAAGTCTATGGCTATTCGCCTGTTGAGCAAATCATCATGACCGTGAATATTGCCTTAAAACGGCAGCTTCACGCGCTGGAATACTACACGGCAGGCAGCGTGCCTGACGCTTTAGTCGGCGTGCCTGAAACATGGGCGGCTGATGATATTAAACGCTTTCAGGAGTATTGGGATTTACTGCTGTCAGGCGAAATAGCGGAACGGCGCAAAATGCGTTTCGTGCCGGGCGAGTTGGCTAGAAACTTTAAAGAGACGAAACAGCCGCCGCTGAAAGACGTTTACGACGAATGGCTGGCGCGTGTCGTCTGCTTTGCGTTTAGTGTCGAGCCTACGCCGTTCGTGGCGCAGGTAAACCGAAGCGTGGCAGAGACTAGCCGTGAGCAATCACTTTCAGACGGCATGAGTAGTCTGAAGAACTGGGTAAAAGCCCTGATTGATGATGTGCTTGCCCGTTATATGGATATGGCGTCCTATGAGTTTGTTTGGAAAGAGGAAGAATCACTCAATCCGAAAGAGCAGGCTGAAATCTACGCTATCTACAAAAACGCAGGCATTTTGACCGCTGATGAAATCCGCGCCGAACTGGGCAAGGAGCCATTGCCGGAGCAAGAACAGCCAAACAAGCAAGACGACCAACAGCCTGAAGAACAGCCGAATCAAGAGGCTGAAAAGCTGGGAAAGTCGGAAAGCCCGATGAGCGAAGACGAAGCCGCTGCGCTTATTGAGGCTTATTTGCTTACGCGCGTGGACGGCTTGGCTGAACAAATTGCCGCGCTGATTGCTGGTGCAGCCGTTGACTGGCAGGCAGAAGACTTGACCGCCGAACTGAACCGGGTAGCGAAAATCGTTACCGACGGTTTGGACTTTGGCGAGTGGTCGGGCTTGTCTGATGTGGTTGAGCCGATAATCAGGCGAGCGGCGGAAGACGGGGCGGTTGCCGCTTTGTTGCATGTAATGCCTGACCCTGCTGTCGGTATGGTTACGAATATTCGCAGCCGTGCCGTCAAGTGGGCGCATGAACGCGCCGCCGAAATGGTCGGCATGAAGTGGGTGGGCGGTGAGCTTATCCAAAACCCTGCCGCCGAGTGGCAAATCACAGAGGGAACGCGCGAAATGATACGCGGCCAAGTGGTGGAAGCCATGCAAAACGGCGACAGTGTGCAGGAGTTGGCAGGCCGTCTGAAAGAATCTCACGCTTTCAGCAATACCCGTGCCCGAACTATTGCCCGAACTGAGACGGCGATGGCTGACGGCATGGGCAACCTGATAGGCTGGGAAGAGACCGGGCTTGTTTCCGGCAAGCAGTGGCTGACCGCTGAAGACGATAAAGTGTCAGAGATTTGCAATACCAATGGGGATATGGGCGTTATTGGGCTGCATGAGCATTTTGCGCATGGTTCGCCGACGATTCCAGGTCATCCTAATTGCAGATGTACGGTTATCCCTGTTTTGGCAGAGGATATGCCTAAATCTTGATCCCTTTGGGTAAAGTGAGTGTGTTTGCCGCCTCTTCGTGGGGCGGCTTTTTTTGGAGCAACGAATGGCGAAGTTATACGCGGAAATTGCCAAGATGGAGGCGCAGGACGACGGCACTGTCAAAGTTTGGGGGTACGCCTCAAGTGAAGCGGTCGATTCGGACGGCGAAATTATCGCGGCAGAAGCAATGAAAGCGGCTATTCCCGACTATATGAAATTTGGTGCGGTGCGTGAAATGCACGGCTCAAACGCAGCGGGGACGGCTATTGAGATTAATGTAGAAAACGATGGGCGCACATTCTTCGGCGCACATATCGTTGACCCTGTTGCCGTGACGAAAGTCAAAACAGGCGTTTACAAAGGCTTTTCGATTGGTGGCAGCGTTACCGCTCGAGACGAATTGAATAAGTCGCAAATCACTGGCTTGAAGCTGACAGAAATCAGCCTTGTTGACCGCCCTGCAAATCCTGATGCGGTGTTTACCTGCTATAAGGCAGACAAACCCAAAGACGAGGAAGAGGCAACGGATAAAGACGACAAGCCGTCTGATAAATCAACCGAGGAGGACGGCGACAAGCCTAAAGACGGCGACAAAGAGCCTGAAGCTGAAGATAAAGACGACAAGGACGACAAAGAAGATGACAAAGAAGACGACAAAGAAGATGAAACCGAGAAATCGGCAAGCGTGAATTTGTCCGAATCTGAAATCGCCGTCTTGAAAGCAGTCTTGGCTAAAGCCGAGAAACAGGAAGTGGCAGCTAAAGCTGACGAGCCTGTCGATGAATCGGTAAGCAAATCTGACAAATCAGATGACCTTGCTAAAGCTGAAATGGCAGACGCGTTGGCAAAAGCGCAAGACGCGCTGAAAAAATCGAATGACGCCCTTGCCAAAGCACAGGCGGAAATTGAAAGCCTGAAGAAACAGGCAGCGCCGCCTAAAGGTAGTACGAAAGCTATCAGCAAGGCAGAAGATAACGGCGAAGACCCATTAAAAGGTTTTGAGCCGATTGTAAAGAATGACGGTTCGCTTGACGACGTGGCGACACTCATCAAAGCAAAACAAACAGGCCGTCTGTAACACCGCTTACAGGCGGTTTTTTTATTATCAGGAGCGATAAATGAACGTGAATCAACTCACACAAGAAACAATTGAGCTGATGAAGTCAGCACAAGCAAACGGCGAGCCGTTGAACAAAGGTTTTACTCAGCCAACCAGCTTTACCACTGGTTTGCAAACCTATGACCTGTCTGCGCCGTCTCAAAAACTTTATCCGGTATTGACGCCGTTGCGCAACCGTATCCCACGCGTGGGCGGCGGCCGCGCCATCGGCTCAAACTGGAAGGCTATCACGAATATCAACGTTGGTAATCAACGCGCCGGCATCAGCGAAGGTAAACGTGGCGGTGTTATCAACCACGAAATGGTTGAGCGTAACGCCCAATTCCGCGCTATCGGCTTGGAAAACCAAGTTTCCTTTGAAGCTGACTATGCCGCACGTGGCTTCGAGGACGTGAAAGCGTTGGCGGTTGCCCAAACCTTGCAAGCCACTATGATTGCCGAAGAAATGATTTTACTGGGCGGTAACACTAGCCTGAAATCAGGCGTTACACCTACTCCGACCGCTGTCGTTTCGGCTGAAGCGTCGGGTAAAATCAGCGGTAGCATCTTGTCTGTAATCTGCGTGGCTTTGGGCTTGCAGGCATATTGGGATGTAGCAGGCGCAAACAACGGCGCAATCGGTCAAAGCTTGAACATCAAGACTGCTCAAGTACCGACCAAAATCACACGCCAAAACGCGGACGGTTCTACCGATACATTCGGCGGCGGTTCTGCTCAAAAATCTGCTGCCGCTTCTGTTTCCGGTATCGCAACCGGCAAAAAAGTAACCGCTATGGTTCCAGCCGTTCGCGGCGCGGTTGCCTATGCTTGGTTCTGGGGCGCTGCTGGTTCTGAAAAACTGGGCGCGGTCACTACTTCTGCGAAAGTGGATATTCTGGCAGACGCTGAAGGCACTCAAACCGCCGCTTCTTTGCCGTCTGAAGACAACTCTACTTCCATCTTGGAATTTGACGGCCTGTTGACCCAAATTGCACTGCCTGATTCTGGCGCATACTGGGCTGATAACAAAGGCAGCGGCTTGACCTCAGACGGCGCCGGCGGCGTGTATGAGTTTGAAGAAGCTTTTGCAAACTTCTACTCTAAATATCGCTTGTCCCCTGACACAATCTACGTCAACGCACGCGATTTGGCCTCTTTGACCAAGCTGATTATCGGCAACGGCGGCGCACCGCTGATTAAGCTGAATGTAGACGTGAACAACACTGCCAACATTAAGGCTGGCGTCGTTGTCGGTTCGTACCTGAACAAAATCACAGGCGACGAATTGAATATTGTCGTACACCCGAACTTGCCTGCCGGTACTTACCTGTTCTACTCAAGCCGTCTGCCTGCCTACGTCCAAGGCGTGGGCAACCTGTTGCAAGTGCGCACACGTCAAGAGTACTACCAAATCGAATGGCCGTTGCGTACCCGTATGTATGAATATGGCGTTTACGCAGACGAAGTGCTGCAAGGTATGTTCATGCCTGCTTTCGGTATGATCACCAACGTAGGTTAATCCTAATCAGGCCGTCTGAATTTTCGGACGGCCTCTTTCTTTTGGAGATTGAAATGACTGAAATGGTTAAATTACAAGCCCCTGAGGGCTTTACCGATGTTTCATTTGGTAGCCAAAGCTACGAAGTGGGCGAAAACGGCGTTGTTGAAGTGCCTGCTGAAGCGGCGCAATTCCTGTATCAGTTCGGCTTTGGCAACGTGGCTGAAGAGCCTACTGAAGCTGAAGAGCCTGAAAAAGGCAAGCGCGGCCGTAAAAAAGCAGACGCTGAACAGGAAGAACAGACTCCTGATTCTGAAAAGACTGAATAACGATGACCGACCTTTTCCTACTTGATTCGCTCAAGCAACGGCTTGGCGTTACCCATGACAAGCAGGACACGTATTTTCAGACCTTGCTTGATGGCGTGTCGGCGGCGGTTGAGGCTTTTATTGGTCGAAAACTCGAAGCGGCGGATTATGTCGAGCGATACAACGGCAACGGTAAGAATCGCCTTGTACTGGAACAATGGCCTGTCATTTCCGTGTCGTCCGTAAAAATCAACGGACGCGCGGTAGATGACTGGGACTTTGATAACTGGCTGTTGATTCGCCATGCCTGTTTTGCGCAGGGAATCCGTAACGTTGAAGTGTCGTACCGTGCTGGCTATGAAGCCATGCCTGCCGATATTCAGGAGGCCGTCTTGATTATCGCAACGCAACGGCTGAACGAAATCGAGAACAAGGGCGTGCAGAGTAAAAGTCTTGCAGGGGAGACCATATCCTTTTCAAGCTTTGGGCAGTCGGGCGGTATCCCACCGTCCGCTTACGCTATCTTGATGGAATACAAGCGAAAGGCCGTCTGAAATGCTGAACGTTGAGTTTATCGGAGGCGACGCAATCGCGGCCGTCTTGAAAGCTTATTCTGATGGTGTGCAGTCGGCGGTTGAAAAGTCTATCGGTCGGTCGGTTTTGAAGTTGCAACGCGAAGTTAAGCAAAACCGCCTGTCTGGTCAGGTGTTGAATGTACGGACTGGCAATCTTCGCCGCTCAATACATCATCAAGTAACCAGTTCGGGCGGTTTGGTGGTTGGCGAGGTCAACACGAATGTCCGATACGGCGCAGCGCATGAATATGGCTTTGCCGGAACGGTCAACGTTAAAGCCTCAATGAGGCAGATACGTCAGGCTTTCGGCAGGCCGTTGAAATCGCCGCGTTATGTTCAAATCCGCGCCCACTCTCGCAATGTGAAACTGCCTGAACGGTCATTTTTACGGTCAGCTTTACGCGATATGAAGCCGGAGATTGAGGCGAATTTGCAAAGATCCATTAAAGGGGCATTACGATGAATCGTGAAGCGATTTATTCCGCGCTATGGGCAAAGCTTGAGGCGTTGGACGGTTTTACAACCAAGAGCCGAAAACTGCTGCACTGGAATGACGTAAAAGGCTACGACCAACCGGCGTTATTTATGGCTCAAGGCGATATGCAGGCAGTAACGACAACAGGGCAAGAGACGAAATGGCTGTTGCGTGTTGACGTGTATTTGTATGTTCAGACGGCAGGCGAGCCGCCAGCGCCTATCATGAATCCGCTGATTGATGCGGTGTGCAATACCGTGAACGCTGTACACCCAATCACGGGTAAGACGGCTTTGGCGGTCGATGGCGCGGACGTTGAGTATTGCCGCGTTGAGGGTACGGTAGAAACAGACGAGGGAACGCTTGGTAATCAGGCCGTCTGTATTATCCCAATTATGATTTGCGCCGCTTAGTCGGCAATTAGAAAGGAAATGTCATGCAGTTGACGTTTGGTAGCGGCGAGGTTTTCGCCGAAATGATTACGGATGCTTACGGCAACCGTGTGCAAAACGCAACGCCTGTGCGAATCATGGGCTTGCAAGAAATGTCTGTTGACTTGTCGGCAGAGTTGAAAGAGTTTTACGGTCAAAACCGCTTTGCGCTGGCTGTTGCTCAAGGTAAGGTAAAGGTTTCAGGTAAATTCAAAGGCGCGTTAATTAACGGCCTGACGCTGAATACTTTGTTCTTCGGCGATGAGTTTGCGACCGGCACGATGAAAGCGTTATGGGCAAATATTGACGGCAAGGATATTCCGGCTCAAGCACCATATAACATTACTTTGGCTGGTATGGCACCAGGCGGTACTTTCGTTGAAGACCAAGGTGTTATGTCCAGTGATGGCACGGCTATGATTAAAGTAGCCAGTAATCCGAAAGCAGGCCAATACTCCGTTAATGCAAACGGTGTTTACTCGTTTAACGAGGCGGATAAAGGCAAAACGGTTTACCCTAGCTTTACCTACACGATACCTATGCCGTCAGCCAAGAAAATTGAGCTGACTAATATGGCGATGGGTAACACGCCGACCTTTAAGCTGAAATACCTGACGCAGTTTAAAGGTAAAAAAGCCTTGCTGGAACTGGAAAGCGTAACCAGTGGTAAATTGGGCTTGTTCTCAACTAAAAACGATGATTTCTCCGTGCCTGAAATTGACTTTACTGCCTCAACCGACGAAGCAGGCTTTAAAGTCGGTACGTTGTGGATTCAAGAGTAATAATGCAGGCCGTCTGAAAATGACGGCCTTTTTTCATTTGCCCCAAAAAAAGGAAACAAAATGACCGTACGAATTAAAGGCGTGACCGTTGAACTGAACGGCACTGAATATGTTATTCCTCCGATCGCTTTAGGCGCGTTGGAGCAGTTGCAAAGCCGTATTGGTGCGTTTGACGGCAACGTACAAGACGCAAAACAGATTTCTACCGTTATCGATTGCGCCCATTCCGCGCTGAAACGCAATTATCCTGATATGACGCGCGAAGAAGTGGCTGATTTGATTGATATTGGCAACATGAACGAAGTATTCGCCGCTGTGATGGACGTTTCCGGTTTGAAACGCAAGGAGCAGGAAGCCGCGCAAGCGGGGGAAGCTCAGGCGGCGGTTTAAGTTTCGGCGCGATGATTGCCCACGTCTGCGCCTCAACTGGGTGGACGTGGGATTATGTCGCCGATAACTTGGATTTGCCGCGAATCGGGTATTTAAACGACTACTGGCGTGAACATCCGCCTGTGCATATCTTGGTAGCCTCATACATGGGCATTAAGCCATCATCTAGCCCTGTACAGAGTGAAACAGACGAGGCAGAGGCCATTAGTATGCTTGGCGGTGGAGAGCTGTCAGAAGATGAATTTAACGCATTGCTGAAAGCGAAGGGGATTATTTGATATGAGCAACGCAGTTTTCCCAACGTTTCCCGGCTTAAAGTGGGGGCGTAAAAAAACGGCTGTTTGGAGTACCAATATTCAAAAGTCAGCTTCAGGGCGTGAGATTCGCAGCGCGTACTACACTTATCCGCAATGGAAATTCTCGCTGTCGTTTGAAGTGTTGAGAACAAAAGCCTCAATCAACGAACTTGAGAAGCTGGCAGGCTTTTTCAATGAGCGGCGTGGCAGTTTCGACAGCTTCTTGTACGAAGACCCGACAGATAACAAGGTAACAGACCAGCTTATCGGGAATGTCGTTCAAGGCGTAACGAGATACCAGCTTGTGCGCAATTACGGCGGCTTTACCGAGCCTGTTTTAGCGGTTAAAGGCGTGCCGGTGGTTAAAGTTGGTGGAGTTGCTTTGACACATGGCCGTGATTTCTCAATAGACAATAACGGCGTATTGGTTTTGAACACACCGCAAACGCCCGGCAGACCCATCACATGGACAGGCGGTTTTTATTTCCGCGTCCGCTTCACGTCTGATACGGTGGATTTTGAAAACTTCATCGGCCATTTGTGGAACGCTAAGAAAATCGAGTTTACGAGTTTGAAATTATGAAAAGTGCAAGCGCTGAATTAATGAATCTGCTTCATAACGAAGATAGGTTTCTAATGGCCGATTTGTTCACGATTACCTTAGCGAATGGTCAGGTATTGCGTCATACGAATTTTGACAAGCCTGTTACATGGCAGGGGAATCAGTACGAGGCTTACAAGCTGATTATCAAACGCGGCGCGACAAGAACGGCGGTAGGGCTTGATGTTGATTCCAATACGTTGCAAATCGCCGCCGAGCCAAGTTACAGACTTGAGGGCTTGCAGTGGGCAGAGGCCGCGCTTGGCGGTGCTTTAGACGGTGCAAGGGTGGTTATCGAGCGTGTCTTTTTCCGCGATTTCCTTACACCAAATCCTGAGCCTGTTGGCACGGTTATTATCTTTTCCGGCCGCGTGTCGGACGTGTCGGGCAGTCGGTCGTCCGTCAAGGTTGATGTTAAGTCAGATATTGAGCTATTGAACGTATCAAGCCCACGCAATATCTATCAAGCCGGTTGCATGAGAACGCTTTATGACGGTGGCTGTAAGGTCAACCGCGAAAAGTTCACGGTAAACGGTCGTGTAACCGCAAACAGCACGACTGGAACGGAACTGACTTGCAATCTGACACAAGCGAATGGGTGGTTTAATCAGGGCGTTATCAAGTTCACAAGTGGCCTTAACGCAGGGCTGACACGCACCGTCAAAGAACACAAAGACGGCACACTGTCTTTTGCCTTACGTTTACCACACCCCCCACGCGCTGGGGATGTATTTAAAATCTATCCTGGCTGCGACAAGCGGCAAAGCACCTGTAAAGACAAGTTTCAAAACATCGTGCATTTTCGCGGTTTCCCTTATATCCCATCTGCTGATACGGTGGTTTAAATGAGTCTATCTGAAATGGATTTAAGAAAGCGAATTGTCGAAGAGGCTTATTCGTGGCTTGGTACGCCGTACCATCATCAAGCGATGGTAAAGGGTGCTGGTGTGGATTGCGCGATGATTCTTGTCGCAATCTATCGGGAGGCTGGCTTGCTTCCTGCTGATTTCGACCCACGGCCATATCCTCAAGACTGGCACTTACACAGAGATGAGGAGCGTTATCTTGGCTGGGTTTTAAAAGTCTGCCATGAGACCGACACGCCGCAACCGGGCGACGTTGTTGTTTGGAAGTTTGGGCGTACGTTTTCGCATGGCGCGGTTTATGTTGGCGACAACAAAATTATTCACAGCTACATCGGGCGCGGTGTGGTTTTGGACGAATTGGATCAGGCTGAACTTTCAGGCCGTCCGATGAAGTTTTTTACTTTTGGAGCAAGGGAATGAATATCCAATTAACAGCTTACGGATTGGGCAGTGGCCACGGTGGCGCCGCTGGGGGTAGTTATGACGACACCGAAATTAAAAAAGAATTGGACGCCGTCAAAAAAACAACTTTCCAACCTGCCAAAAGGCGGCGCGACGTATGACGATACCGATTTGCGCAAACAGATTGCAGCAGTCGTGGAGCAGGTCAGCAAAATAGCTGATACCCGCAAAGAGTATCAGGCGGCATACGTCCCAAAAAGTGATTTTTTGGGTGGCTTGGATAACTCCAAATTTGTAACGATTAAATTTAAAAAGCCGTTTTCAAAAATCCCATTTGTCAAGGTTACGCTTGACCTAAAAACAATTAACGCACGGTTGACTTATATTGCAAATGCGACAGAAACAGGCTTCGATATTGCAACTAACTACGTCGGGGATTTGTACGGCCTTTGGTATGAAGCGCATTTAATAGATTGATTTTATAGAGGTTACTCATGGGCGGTAAGACATCCACTATTTCAAATTCTGAACAACGTATTCTGTCCCTACAGGTTCAACAGTCATCTCAAGGCTTGACCCTGCCTGTTGTTTACGGTCGGGCGCGTGTTGCTGGTAATTTGATTTGGTACGGCGACTTTACCACTATTGAGACCAAGACAACGACCCGACAAGGCGGCAAGGGCGGCGGTGGCGTAAAACAAGAGGATATTTCCTACACTTACGAAGCCGCCGTCATGATGGCCTTGTGCGAGGGCGAAATTAAGGGAATCGGGCGCATTTGGCGCGATAAAGAAAAGTTTGAATCGCTTTCACAATTGCGCCTGAATCTTGCCAAAGGCGGCGATGAACAGCCGACCTGGACGCATTTGCAACAGCCGAAGCACCAAGCGCAGGCCATCAACTATTCCGGCACGGCTTATATTTATAGCCCGAATTACGAACTGACGAAATCAGCGCAGATTTATAGCCATAATTTCGAGGTTATCGGGAAAATGGGGTATTCGTCCTCAATTCCTGACGCAAATCCGAGCGAAATTATCCGCGATATGCTGACGAATCAGAACTACGGTTGCGGATTTCCTGCTGAAAACTTAGGCGATACAAGCGTTTACGGCGTTTATTGCCGCGCGGCAGGTATCTTTTTAAGCCCTGTTTACAGTGAGCAGACGGAGGCGCAACAGAACATTTCCGAACTGTTGGAACAGACCAATAGCGCGGCAGTGTTTTCGCAAGGCCGTCTGAAAATTGTCCCTTATGGCGACGTGAAGCTGTCAGGAAACGGCGCGGCCTATGTGCCAAACCTGACACCTGTTTACGACTTGACCGATGACGATTTTATCGTTTCAGGTGCTGAAGACCCTTTAAAGGTTGAGCGCAAAACCAATGCGGACGCTTACAACCAAATACAGGTTGAGTATCTCGACCGCGCGAATGACTACAATATCGCCGTAGCCGAAGTAAAAGACCAAGCGAATATTGAGCAATACGGCCTGCGCCCTAAAGATGCAGTGAAGATGCACGGAATTTGTGACGCTAAAGTCGCAAACCATGTAGCACAATTGCTGTTACAGCGTGCCTTGTACGTCCGAAACGAGTATGAGTTTAAGCTTGGTTGGAAATACTGCCTGCTTGAGCCTATGGACTTGGTAACGCTGACAGACGAGGGATTGGGGCTTAATAAAACGCCTGTCCGAATCATTGAAATTGAGGAAGACGAAGAGGGCGTTTTGACCGTCAAGGCTGAAGATTTCCCAATGGGCGCGGCATCGGCTACAGCTTACCCAACACAGCCGTCGTTAGGCTATTCCGCCGATTACAATAAATCGCCCGGGAACGCCCATGCGCCTGTTGTTTTTGAAGCGCCTTTACAGCTGACTGGCGGCGAGCCTCAAATTTGGCTTGCAACCGCTGGCGGCGATATGTGGGGCGGCGCTGAAGTGTGGATTTCAACCGATGGCGACAGCTACACGCGAATCGGCGCAACCAACAAGAAAGCGCGTTTCGGCTCACTGTCCGCGCCTTTGGCAAGCGGTGCAGTTTTCGACCGCGCTAATACTTTGAACGTTGAAATTTCCGCCGGGCAAATGACAGGCGGAACGGAGCAAGACAGCCGCGATTTGCTGACCTTGTGTTACGTTGACGGCGAGTTTTTGGCCTACGAGACTGCCGAATTAAAAGGCGTGGGACGTTATACGCTTGGCAACCTAACGCGCGGTGCGTATGGCTCAACCATCGACCGACACAATGCAGGCAGCCAGTTCGTGCGTATTGATGAAGCGATGTTCAAATACGCCGTTCCTGCAAACTGGGTAGGACGCACGGTTTGGGTTAAGCTGGTGTCTTTCAACGTCTTTGGTAGTGGCGTGCAGGAGCTTGCAGAAGTACCGGCTTATTCCTACACAATCAAGGGCGCACCGCTTGGGCAGATTCAGAACTTACGCCTCACATCATCTTGGGCATACGGTAAGGAAGCCGTTATTGCTTGGGATAAATTGGGCGGCGCTGATACCTATGACGTAGAAGTCTATGCAGGCAATACGCAAAAACTACTGCGAAGCTTGAGCGGTATTGTTGACAACGGCTTTACCTACACGCAGGCCGACATGAAAGCTGACGGCGGTCAAGTGCGTGATGTTGTCTTTAAAGTTCGTGGACGCGCGGTTACTGGGAAAACTGGCAACTGGGCGCAAGTAGCCGCTCAGAATCCTCAACTCAAACCATTGCAAGGCATTGAGATTGACAGCGGTTTGCGCCAGGCGTTTTTCAAATGCGCTATGCCGTCTGAAGAGGATTTTGCAGGTATTGTTATTTGGGTGTCAGAAAATCAGGCTGTCCCAACAACAGACGCAAATAAAGCCTACGATGGCGCGGAAACATTTGTTCCCATCATAAAATGCAACGGAAAGGATTTGCAACAGGGTAAAACCTATTATTTGCGCGCCGCCGGTTATGACAGCTTCGGTAAAGACGGTATGCACGTCAGCAACAGTATTGCTTTTACCGTTGCTGATGTGTCAGTCACAGATTTAGCAGAAAGCAATCTGAACAAGTCTTTGCGTGACAAAATCGCATTGATTGACGGCAACGGCGCAGGCAGTGTAAACGCACGAATCGAAGCGGAAACGCGTGAGAGGGTAAGCAAGATTGAACAAGTATCCTCGAAACTCAATAACTTATCTGTCGGGGGCAGAAACTTAATTCGAGATTCCGCAACACAAGTTCAAAATTCCAACTATTTAATTCAGTCATATCAAATGACGGATAATTCGTTACAAGAGGGCGAGCCGGTTACTGTCACGATTTGGGGGGATTTGGGTAGTGACCGCGAAGCGTTCTGGCCTTTTAACTCGAATGGTTTTAACTGGCTAGGCGCAATGAAGAAAGTGTCTGATGGGGTTTATCAACTATCAGCAACATGGAAACGGTCGCAAAACAACCCGTCAAACGACCGCTTATTGATTTATTGTGGTCCGAATAGCGGCAGAACGGCCTCACGGATTGACCGTATTAAGCTGGAGCGTGGCACTGTTGCGACCGACTGGACGCCAGCACCTGAAGATAATACGGCGGTGGTGCAAACCCACGCCCAAAGTATCAACGGCTTGGAGGCGCAATACACGGTCAAGGTTGACGTTAACGGTAAGGTGGCAGGCTACGGCTTGGCAACCACGCCGAAAAACGGAACGCCCGAAAGCAAGTTCATTGTGAACGCTGACCGCTTCGGCGTTGGTTCGACTGGCAAGGCTGACGTGTTCCCGTTTGTGGTTGATACGCAAAAAAACCGTGTCGGCGTGAACGGCGAGTTAGTGGTAAACGGCAAGGCGATTATCGATAGATTGAACGCCGGGGATATTCACGGCGACAAAATCACGGCAAACACACTGAACGCAAACCGCCTGAAAGCTGGAAGCGTTACTGCACTGGAAATGGCGGCTGGTAGTATCACGGCTGATAAGCTGGCGGCAGGCTCAATAACCGCTGATAAATTGGCGGCTAATTCCGTGACGTCTGATAAGTTATCTGTGAAAAACCTATCATCAATGAGTAGTGATTTAGGGGATATTCGCGCAGGTAACATCAATATCGGCAATGGTGCTTTTACTGTGTCTAGTGAGGGTGATTTGTACGCAAGAAACGGCAGATTTGAAGGCACTGTGTACGCGGATAAAATCGAAGGCGACGTGCTGAAATTTTTCCAGTTCCAGCGCGACGGAGTTGGTAGGTTTAGCTTGAGATACCACAATAACGGCAGTAAAACCGTTATGTTATCGTTGCAAAACCTGTCATTTACAACGCCTGATTCTAAGTCAAGTTATTGGGTTTCTATTCGCGTGAATAATAGTGTTGTCGTTAATAAGGAGTGTTGGTCGATTTATACATATACGTCAGACACCGGCCCGAATAACGCCAAGTCTGATAAATACAAGGGAGTTTTCTACAATATCCCTTATCTTTTATCTGTTGATTCAGGGCAAGTTGTTGACTTATATATCGAAATTAATCATGAATTAACGAGAGGTAGGACGGCAACAACAGAGCCTGTTGATATTGACGGACACCCTTATGTTTTAGCCGCAAGAATTTAGTTTGAAAGGAATTAATATGAAACAAGCAATCGCGATCAAGCACGAAATCGAAGACGAAAGCACCGGCGCAATAGCTAACTACCATGTAATCGAATATGTAAGTATCGATTATAAGTACAACAATGTTACGGCAACAATGAATGGCTATGTGTCTAAAAAGGCATACGAATCAGGCAGAAATCCGCTTTGTTCCCACACTGTTACTGTGAACGGATTGCCTGACGGCGCGGAAGTATCACGCGCTTGGCTGTACGGTAAAGCTGTTGAGCAGGGAAATGAACAAAGCGTTTTTTCCGGTGCTGAATTGGTTGAAGCGTAAGTAAATTGAAAACACGCCCGTGATGATTCGCGGGCTTTTTTATGGGCGGTCGTATGAGCGATTTAGAAGCAAAAATCAAGATAACCGTCGAAAACGGCACGGCGGCAGGGTTTAACCAAGCAGCAAACTCTGCGGAATCGGCGTCAAAGGCCATTGAAAACGCCATTGGTAACGTCAAAGCGCGATTGAAAACGCATTTTGACGATATGAAAAAGTCGATGGAGCAGGCATTTCACGTCAACCCATCGACTTTTAAAAATCTTGGCGACGCACAAGAGGGGATGTTTAACAAAATCTCTTCTTCGGCGCGGAAAGTGTATGAAGAAACGCGTACGCCAATGGAGCAGTTTAAGGCGAAGCTAGCAGAAGTTAACCAACTGTTGAATCTTGGCGCGATTGACGTGGAAACCTACGAGCGCAAGGTTCAGCAACTGAACAGCGAGCTTGAACAGACAGACGGCAAGGCTTCAGCGGCCGCTGGTGGGTTGGGTAAAATCGGATCAGTTCTGGCAGGATTCGCCTCACTGTCATTTGCCAAGTCCATGCTTGATACTGCCGACGCCATGCAGTCAATCAACGCACAAGTTAGACAGGTTGTATCGTCTGAAAGCGAGTATTTGGCAGTACAACGCCAGTTATTGGACGTGGCAAACAATACGCGCGCCTCATTGGAATCAACGGCGAATCTGTATGTTTCCACAAGCCGCGCCTTAAAGGACTACGGCTACACGCAACAAGAAATTTTAACCTTTACCGAGGCAACCAATAACGCGATGGCCATCGGCGGCGTACAGGCGCAACAACAGGCCGCCGCGCTTATGCAGTTATCGCAGGCTTTGGGCAGCGGCGTATTGCAGGGCGATGAATTTAAATCTATTGCCGAAGCTGCGCCGATTCTGCTTGATACGATTGCGGAGTATATGGGCAAATCACGCGCTGAGATTAAAAAGCTGGGCAGTGAAGGGCAATTGACGGCTGATGTGATTTTTAAAGCCATATCCGGCGCGTCTGAGAAATTTGGAGAGCAGGCGGCCAAAATGCCTATGACAATGGGGCAGGCTTTGACGGTGTTTTCAAATAACTGGCAAAGCATGGTTTCCAAACTGTTGAACGACAGCGGCGCAATGTCTGGGATTGCCGCCGTTATTAAACTTATTGCCGATAACCTGAATTTGGTCGTCCCTATCGTCGCAGGTTTTGCCGTTGCTGTTGCCGCCGCTGTTGCACCAACGCTGGCCTTGAATGTGGCATTACTGGCAAATCCGTTTGGGATTGTGGCCGTCGCAATCGGCGCGGTCATCGGACTTATTGCCCAATTCGGCGATGAAATAGACGTTTTCGGCGATGGCTGGTCGAATTTGTCTGATGTGATTCAGGCCGTCTGGCAAGTCATCACAGAAACCATCGGCGAAGCTGTCGATACCGTTAAATCATGGTTCGGCGAGCTGACGGCATGGGTTGACGAGAGTGTCGGCGGCTGGTCGGCGGTATTTGAGCGCGTGATGGGCTTAATCTCAAGCACCATCGGGGCGTACGTCAACGTCTATATCAACACATTCGCAACCGGCTGGATGTTGATTAAAGAAGCCGCCAACAATATGCCGCAATTCTTTGCCAATCTTGGCAAGGCTATTGGCAACGTGTTTATTTCCGCGATTGAGTGGATGGTAAACAAAGCGGTCGGCATGATTAACAGCATGATTGACTTTGCCAACAAGGCCGCGTCGATGGTCGGCGTTTCAGGCATTGAAAAGCTGAACAACGTCCAAATGGGACGAATGAATGACGGCGGGCTTGGCGGTCGAATCGCTGACAGCATGACGAAAGACCGCGCCGGCGCAATGGCGAACGCCATCAAGGGACGCGCGGCAAACATTCACGAAGACAAAGTGATGAGAGGCGCGCGAGGTGGCGGCGGCGGTTCTGCCAAAGCTCACGCGCCTGCCGGTGGCGGTGGTGGCTCAGGTCGTAAAGGTGGTGGCGGACGTAAAGGCGGCGGAAAGGGTCATGCAGGCGGCTCAGGAGCGGCGCAAGACCCAATGCAAGGCTGGGAAGAGGAAATCAAAGCCCAAAAACTTGCACACCGCGAAATGCAACGCGAAACGCTCACGCACCAAGAATGGGATTTAGCGCGTGAGGCCGCCTACTGGCGCGAGAAACTGGCAACGGTTGACGCTGGTAGTAAAACCGGCCTGAAACTGCGTGAAAAAATCCTGACCCTTGAAGACCAGTTATCGAAGCAGTCGACTGAAGCGAAAATGAATCAGGTGGCTGAATGGGAGAAGCTGGACAAACATAAGCTTGAGATGGAGAAAGACGCGGCAGACCAGGCACTGTCTGAGGGCCGTATCTCGCAACTCGAACGCCTTGATTTGGAAATCGAGTTTGAAAACCGCCGTTATCAGATTGCCTATGACGCATTGCAAGAACGAATCGCACTTGCTGAGCAAGACCCGACTTATAGTCAGGCGGCCATTGATAAGCTTAAAGCACAAATGGCGGAACTTGGGCAAGGTCATGAACGGACGCAGTCGAAGAATGAGGGTAAACGCGAAAGCCAACGCCGCAAAGACGCGCCAAATGTTATGGAAATGCTGCAAGACGGCGGTAAGAACGTTTGGCAGGAAGCGCAGCAGCAAATGGGGCAGGCGTTCACCGCCATGCTGACAAGGGCGAAGAGCTTCAGGCAGGCGATGAACGGCGTGTTCTCCTCCATGCGTCAAACCTTCGTTCAAGAGATGGTCAGTAAGCCGCTGGCCGCGCTGATGGGGCGTTTCGCCAAGGAAGGCGCGATGTGGTTGGCTAACGGCGCACGCCAAATTGCCACGCAATCTGCTACATCGGCTACCGTAACCGGTATTAAACAGACTGAAACGACGACAAACGTCGGCATGAACGCCATTCAAGCGGCGGCCGAGGCATTTAAGGCGATGGCGGGTATTCCATACGTCGGTCCTGTTCTTGCCGTTGGCGCGGCGGCAGCAGCGATGGCGGCAGTCTATGGATTGATGAGCGGAATGGGCGGCGGCGGTTCCTCAACCTCCACGACCACAACACGGATTCCATCGGCGGCAGGTGGTTGGGATATTCCGGCAGGTATCAACCCTCTTACTCAGTTGCATGAAAATGAGATGGTTTTGCCTGCGGAACACGCCCAAACAATCCGCGAAATGGCAGGCCAATCAGGCGGCGACGACAGCACGATTATTATCAACTCAACAGGCGGCGACTTTATTCACAAAAAGGATTTGGCAAAGCTTTTGAAACAGATGAAACGTGATTTCAAATTTGTTTAACGGTCAGGCCGTCTGAATGGTTCAGACGGCTTTTTTGTAAACCCTGAAAGGGGGAGTTATGATTAAAATCAAAGCGGAAATCCCGATTATAAACATCGAGATACCACGCGGAAATGCACGGCGTTTCGAGGTAACGGTAACGGCGGACGGTAAGCCTTTTGATTTATCGACCGCTAGTTTGAAAATGATGATAGCTCCTAGCACTGGGGGAACGTTCGAGGCTACGGCGAATATCCAAGTAGCGGAGAACGTACTAACGCTGGAGTTTCCGCCTGAATTTTCCAAAAATGCGAAATGGCGACGCGCCAAATACGATATTTTGAACGTATCGACACGGCACACGCTGATTCGTGGCGAAATTTGCTTACTGGAGGTGGTAACACTATGACGGAATATGTATTTACCCTGTCTGACAAAACGCCGTCTGTTGAGATTGACGTTAAGGAAACCGCCATTGCTCAAGGTGCAGGGCAAGATCTGTACGACCGCGCCAAAAGGGAGCTTGGCTTTACCGGCACTTTTGAGGAATTTCTCGCTTCGTTCAAAGGCGACACTGGCGAACGAGGGATTCAAGGCGAAAGAGGAACGGACGGCTTGCCCGGTGCGAAAGGCGACACTGGAGCGACAGGCGCACCGGGCGCGAATGGCCTGCCTGGAGTAAAAGGCGATACAGGTGAGCGTGGGCATGACGGCAAGTCTGCTTATGAAATCGCGGTTGCGAATGGTTATGTTGGCAGTGAAGAGGCATGGCTTTATAGCTTAAAAGGCCGTGATGGTTCGCCTGGGCGAGATGGACGAAATGGACTTTCAGCATATGAGCTTGCTGATGGTGAGTTGTTATTTGGGACGGTGGGTAAATGGCTTGAATCTCTGAAAGGCGCAACAGGTGCTAAAGGAGATAATGGCGACACTGGTGCGGCTGGCAAATCTGCAACTGTAACCATCGGCACAGTAACGACTGGCGAAGCGGCGAGCGTAACCAACACTGGCACGGCGACAGAGGCCGTCTTGAACTTCGTCCTACCTGCTGGTGGAGGCGGTCAGTCAAACGGCCTACACACGGAAATCAAGACCGTTCCTGTCACAGTCAGCGCTCAAAGCATTCAAACGGTTGAATTTGAAGCGAAGTTTGCAGAAACGCCAACGCTTCACGGTCAGCCTGCTTTGATGGGCGCAGGAGAAAACCGCTTTCTGTACCTGCTTTCAGTGGATAAAAACGGCTTTACCTGCCGTTCAAACTACTTCAGTGCAGGCGTTCAGACGATTCACTACGCCGTAACTGGCAAACTGGCATAAGTCATCTTTTGATGGCTTTTTTTGTAAACGGACTTTTTGATAATTTTGTCAAAAAGTCCTTTTTATTTGGAGATTGGAAAAATGAATAACTCATTGAAATGGGTTAAATATGTTTTGGAATGGCGTTTTTTGCCTGTACGTTTTCAGAAGTGGCTGTTTGGCACTGGTACGCGCGTTGTCGAGTTTGCCAGTGGGTTGTCGATGATTGGTTATGCCGCCGTTTTCGCGTTTTCGCCTGTGGACATTTATAACTGGCCTATCTATTACAAATTCAAATCGATACCTGAATCTATCCTGATTCCAGTTTTCGGCGGTATCGGCTTGTTACAGTTGGCTTCGATGTACTGGCAGACGTACCGCGGAAACGTCTTTTCAGGCTATTTATTGCTGGTGTCGGCGTTTATTTGGTACTTGACGGCTCAAGCGTTTTGGGGAGCGTTTCCGCCTGCCCATACAGGCATGGTCATTCCGCCGATTCTGTCATTCTTGTGCCTTTTGGCTGGGAACAACTCACTTAAATTTTTATTTTCGGGCAGAAAACTGAAAGACGGCCTAAAGGGGGAATAATGGATTTTTTCCAATTTGGCTACCTGTTTGCCATAGGGGGCGGTATTGTCGGCAGCGCGTGGTCGAGTATTAAAGACCACGACAAAATCGTTTCGAGTGTATTTGAGGCGGTTGTGTCGGCAGTGGCAGCGGCGGCGGTAGTGGAACGGTTTTTGATGGTTAATCAGGTATGGACTTGTGCGATTGCCGGTGCGTTTGTCGGCATCTTGACAGGCCATGCGATGGATACCGTCAAAACCCTTGCCCCGGGTTTGATGAAAAAATGGGTCAAGAAAACGGCTGACAAATTTATCGATAGTAAAGAGTAACGACAGGTCGTCTGAAATCAGACGGCCTTTTTTAATGGAGCAGTAGAAATGCAAGAGTTGGAATGGATTAAAGAAGCGAAAAAACATCTTGGTTTAAAAGAAATTGTCGGTACGAAAGCGCATAACCCGACAATCGTGCAGTGGCTGAAAGATATGGGAACATTCCCCGGCGCGGCAAAGTCTTGGTACTTTGAAGATGAAACGCCGTGGTGCGGTTTGTTTGTCGGTCATTGCTTGGGCAAGAGTGGCCGCGCGGTCATTAAAGATTGGTATCGCGCTAAAGCATGGGCAAGTGCCGGGCTGACGAAGCTGGCAAAACCTGCCTATGGTTGCATTGCGGTTAAATCCCGACAAGGCGGCGGCCATGTGTTCTTTGTGGTCGGCAAAAACGCCAAAGGTCAGATTCTTGGTTTAGGTGGCAATCAAGGCAATACCGTGTCTATTGTGCCGTTCAACCCTGCTGATATTGACGGCTATTTCTGGCCGTCTAAGCTGGTGGATGGCAAGGCGGTGCAGTCTAGCCCCGCGCCTGAGCGTTACGTTTTGTCATCTGTTACAGCAACCGCCGCGCATGGTGCAAGCGAGGCGTAAGGCCGTCTGAACGGGTGATGTGGGCAAATCCCACATCACTTTTTGAGCGGTTGAAAAAGCGAAAACCCCCGAATCGGGGGCTGGCGGTTAGGAGCGGTTGATAAGGTTCAGCGCGGCTTTTGCCAAGAATCCGCTGCGTGTCTCGTGATGAACGGCGGTATATTCATCTACGCGGTCAAGCAGATATTGCGGCCAACTGACGTTAAAACGGGTTTGCTGCTGGCTGATTTTGGCGGGGTCAATTTCAAGCAGCAGCCAAACAGCGTCTTTAAAGTCTTCTTGGCCTTGCAAATCTTGGATATTGCTGGCTTTCAAATCGTCGAACATTCCGTCTTCAATCATGCCGTCGATGTGGAAGTAGGCGGCTTCCTTGGCGTTGGCAACGGCTTCTTCTACGGTCTCGCCGTAAGAAAAGCAGCCGGGAAGATCGGGGACGGTTACGCCGTAGCCGGTATGTTCGTCTTTGTGTAAGGCGATCGGGATTAACATATTCGGGCTTTCTTCATTTTTATAAAACGGGAGGGCGCGTGAGATTACCCTGATTGCAAAAAGGGCGGTGGGTCTCCCCACCGCTTACGCTACTTCAAGCCTGCCTGTTTGTAAATCTGTCTCAACGTTCCTAGCGGCAAGTCTTTTTTCGGATGCGGTACAGTAACACGGCCTTTTTTCTCGGGGTGTTTGTACTGCCGATGACTGCCTCGGGTTGAAACCAGAAACCAACCGTCAGACTCTAGAAGCGCAATGACTTGTGCACTAGTCATATAACTTCCTTTATTACAACTAAGGCAGATTTGCCATGTGTGTATTATTACACAATATCAGTTATTATGCAAGTATTTTGTGTGTATTTTTAGTGAAAGAAAACGAAATGAACAACCAACTGAAATTTATAGAACGGCAAATCGCCGAATGGGAAGCCAAAAGTAAAGAGGCCAGCGAAAACGCAGACTTTAAAGCTTTTGAGTTTGCCGAGAGTGAAATTAAAAACTACAAAGCGATGTTGAAAACCTATGAACAGCCTGCTACTTAAAAACTGGAAACTGGTTCTGATCGCTTTTTGCTTTGTGCTGATTGCGGGCGCGTGGCAATACGACCATGCCGCCCAATATCGGCGCGGCCGTGATTCAATGGCGGCTGAAATTTCAGGCCGCCTGAAAGATTCCGCGATTGAGAAAGCGAAGCAAGACCGTGAATTGTCCGCTGTGTATCAGACCGGCAAAGCCGTGCGTGAAGAAAAGGAGCGTGTTAGATATGTTCAAGTCCAAAAGATTGTCGAGAAGCCTGTCTATCGTAACGTCTGTGTTGACTCTGACGGCGTGTCAGTCATCAACGCCGCCATTGCCGACGGCAATTAAACCGCCTGCCGACCTTGTGCAACCATGCCCGAACCTGCCTAAACTTGAGGGCGGAACAGGCGCGGACGTGTTGCCGTGGTCGTTGCAAGTCATCGGCTTGTACAATGACTGCAAAGCGCGGCACAAGGCGTTATCTGATACTATTAAATAAAACAGAAGCCGTCTGAAGCCTTGTTCAGACGGCATTTTCTGTTTACCTTGCCGTAGCCTTGCTGTAAATGCCTTTAAGACA